>CATJWA010000370.1 GCA_949744025.1 uncultured Eubacteriales bacterium | reverse complement strand
GGAGCGGGCTCGGGCGTACTCGGAGCGGGAGCCGGTGACGCGGCGGGCGCGGAAGCGGGTTCAACTGTGGGTGCGGGCGCGCCGCCGCAGCCGGCGAGCAGGCACAGCGCAAGTCCCAGCGCGAGAGCAAAAGCGGTTATTCTGTTTTTAGCGGTTTTCATGGTTTTTCCTCCCAAAAATAAAAATTGTCCGTCTCCTTGAAGGAACGGACAACAATATCGCGGGAGGGGCCCCGAAGCTATTGACTATCCGCCTCCTTTTCAATCAGGAAGGCCGCACCGTTTCCGGTTACGACCCCGTGCCGGGTATCCGGCAGGCCCAGACTCCATAGCAAAGCCTTAGGAGCGCAGGGCTCGAAGACGCTGATAATATTTTGCCACAGGGACGGGAAAATGTCAACAGAAAATTAATTCCCTGTTTTGTTTCCTTTTTCCCTGCCGTGCCCGCTAATGCGGCCTGCCGGCGCTTTTCAGAAAAACGCGCCGGCGTCGCGGGACATCGAAAATTCCGGGGTCATGCAGAAGTACCGGTTCTCAAAGCCGTAGGGCTGGTCGCACCAGGTCACGTCGATGTGGTAGAAGATTCCGTCGAGCGTGGCGGTGGTCCAGATATGGTCGGGAAACTGCGCGGTCGAGCAGTTGATGCCCTCTAATTTGAGGAAGATGTTGTACGCCGCCGTATAGCCCTCGCAGACGGCCGAGCCGTCGATAAGCGCGCCATAGGCCGTGTGAGACAGGCGCGGACTGGCATAGTTGTATTCGCAGGTGCGGCACAGGTACTCCGCGTAAACGCGGGCTATCTCAACCTCGCTCATGCCCTCGGTTATCGTGCCGTCGGCGTGGAGGCTGTCGCGGATTTCCACGGCCTTTCGCAGCGCCGCGTCGCGGTCGCCGCCGTTGGGATTATAAAAGCTTATCGTCATGTTCCCGCGCCGGTCATACTGGCAGCTTACCGCCGTGTATCCCTGCTCAAGATAGAGCTGAGACGCCGTTATATAGTTGTCCAGCAGCAGGTTCATCGCCGCGGGGCGCGCCGCGGCGGCGTCAAGGTGCAGCTCGATGTCCGTCTCGCCGTTCCGAAACAGCCAGCGCACGTTGGACAGTATGGCCTGCGTGTCGTCAACCGCGTGGCTGGGGATGTATTCGCCGGATTCCCAGACAAGCCCCGGGTAGCTTGCCTCGGGAAGCGCGGCCTGCGCCGGGGCGCCGAGGGTCCACTCAATAGCCACGCGCTTTTCGGGGCTCACCACGCGCGTGAGCATCGCGGCCAGCTCGGCGCGGGTGATTTCGGTGTCAGGCAGGAAAGAGCCCGTCTCGTCCGAGCCTGTGACTATGCCTGCGACATACAGGGAAAGTATCTCGGCCGCATAGGGCGTGGACGCGCGCACGTCGGTTATAAACTGCCGGCTTTCGTAGCAGCGGGAGACGACCTCGCCGTTTTTGTAGCCAAGCTCGTCCGCGGGCAGGACGCGGCTGAGCAGGTAGGCCGTCTGCGAGCGCGTGGCGGCCCTGTCGTACATGCCGTCAAAGCGCGAGTCCACGACACCGGCATCCTGAAGGTAGGCCAGGTAGGGCTGATACCAGTCCCCGTCCCCGCCGGCGTACAGCGCGGGACCGAGCTGCGCCGCGCCGAGATAATATGTGCTGTGTATTCTTGCCGCGAAGCTTATGGCCTCGGCCAAGGACACGCTGCTTTGCGCGCCGAAGCTGTCCGCGGACCGGCCGTCCGTCAGCCCGAGCTCATACAGCGCCGCGACGCTTCCGTAAAACCAGTCCGCATCTGTGACGTCGGCAAAGCGCCCGTCGTATACGCGCACGGGCACAAAGCCCTCCATGCCGTCGGCCAACGCCGCGGAGCCGAGTCCCGTGAGCAGCAGACAGGCAGTCAGCAGCGCGCACAGCAGTTTTTTCTTCATGGGGAAGCCTCCTTTGAGGGGTGATGCCATAAGTTTACCACGTCCGGAAAAAAAGCACAAGCGGAAAAAGACGGTCCCCGCGCCGGTCAGGGCCGCCCGTAAAACGGGCATCCCTGATTTCATGGTAAAGGGCGCAGGGGCTGCGCGCCTCCTTTCAGGCAAAGACAAGCGCATGACGCTCCGGCGTCATGCGCTTGTGAAACGGGACTGCGATGCTTCGTTACGGGGACCGCCCGAAGCGCCGGCCCTCCCGTTAATTCATATCAGCTGCTGCTCGTTTATCATGAGCTTGAACTGTAATCCCAGCGCCTCGGCCGCCTTGCGGCAGAGCATCATGCGTTGCATGAAAATCTCAAAATAATCCATAACCGAGCCGTAGCGCGTGTCAACCGCGAGCTTGAGCTTCACAAGCGTGTGTATCTCGTTTATCTTCAGCTCGCACTTTTTCACGGAGTAGTTTACTCTGTCGTGTATGTCGAAGGTGGATACGTCCTGGTTGCGCACGCGGCTGCGGCGCACGTCGGACTTGTCGGCGAGTATCAGCGCCGCGGACATGGGGCTGACCGGCTTTCCTGTGCCCTCGTCGTGGTTGCCTATGGCCGTGACAATCTCTGCGACCTCCGCGGCCGGCATGCCCAGCTCGCTGAGTATGCGAAAGGCCATGACCGCCCCGCTCTGTGAGTGGTCCACGCGGTTGACCAGATTGCCTATGTCGTGCAGGTAAGCCGCTATGCGCACCAGCTCAATCTCGCGCTGCGGATAGCCGAGCGTCTCCATTATGTAGCCGCTCACGGCCGCGACCTGACACACGTGCGGGAAGCTGTGCTCCGTAAAGCCCAGAGCCAGCAGCGACTCGTCCGCCTTGGTTATGTAAGTGTTTACCGTTTCGTTTGCTCTTATGTCCTCGTAGGTTATCATCTATTCTCCTTTTTCAAAATTTTACGCCCGCCGCTGTGGGCGGGCGGTCAGTTTTTTACTCCGCCGATATCACGTAATAATACACCGGCTGTCCGGCGTTTACTATGCTTATCTCGGCCTCGGGGAAGCTCCGGCCGATTATCTCCGCGGCGCGGTTTGCCTCCGCCTCGTCCACGTCGCAGCCGTAGTAAACGGAGATAAACTCCGGCTCAAGCTTTTTCAGCTCGCTGCACAATATATTGAACAGCTCCTCGGGCTTGGTGCAGCTTCCCAGCAGCGCGCTGTCAAGAAGGCCGAGGTATTCCCCCGCGCGGATGCTGTGGCCGTCGAACTCCGAGTCGCGCGCGGCGTAGGTTATCTGCGCGGTATGCACCCTGCCGATAACCTCGCGGAAGGTCTGCTCAATTTCCTCCTGACAGGCGTATGTATCCAGGTTCAGCATCGCCGAAACGCCCTGAGGCACCGTCTTTGTCGGCACGACCACAACCTTTTTTTCGGTAAGCGGAACGCACTGCTCGGCGGCCATGATTATGTTCTTGTTGTTCGGAAAAACAAACACCGTCTCGGCCGGCGTGCGGTTTACCTCGCGCAGAATGTCCTCGGTCGAGGGATTCATGGTCTGTCCGCCGGTGACGATGCGGTCAACGCCAAGCTCGCGGAAAAGCTCCGCCATGCCCTCGCCGGCGCACACGGCCACAAAGCCGTAGCGCTTCTCCGGCTCGGCGATTTCGGGCTCCTCGGCCTCGGGGGCCACGGCGGCGCGGTAGTCGCTGCCATCATCGTCGTCGGGCTCGAGCAGCTCGTCGTGCTGGGTACGCATGTTCTCTATCTTCGCCGTCTCAAGCGTGCCGTACTTTGCCGCCTCAGTCAGCGCAGCACCGGGGATATTTGTATGCACATGCACCTTGAACATGTCGTCTCCCTCAGAAATTACAAGGCTGTC
>CATJWA010000369.1 GCA_949744025.1 uncultured Eubacteriales bacterium | reverse complement strand
TGACAAATACAGGATTCACGAGGTGGCGAAGGACTTCGGCACGACCTCAAAGGTCATAAGCGAAATACTCACCGAGTATGCGTCCGCGCCGAAAAACCATATGCAGGTTCTTGAGACACCCGAGCTGGACTTGATTTTTGAGTATTTGACGCAGCATAATCAGATTGAGAGCATAGCCGAGGTGTACGCTGAGCCACCTAAGCCGAAGGCAAAGCCCGCGGCAGCAGAAAAACAGGAAAAGCCTGCCGTGGCACCGCAGAGTAAGGAGACAAATCCGGCTCAGAGCGCCCTAAAGAATACCGCTGCCCCCGCTCCTCAGCCGAAGGAAAAAGAGCAGAAAAACCGTGCTCCAAAGGTCATTCCCGAAAAGCGCGTTATCGACACACGAGGCGCTGGAGCAGCTACGAATTTGTCGAAGTACGATGAGAAATTTGAAAATCTCGCAGGGGAGAAAGCCAACAAACAGCGCGGAGGCAAGGAGAAATTCACAAATAAATCCAAACAGCGCGGAGGCTCTCAGGCGGCGTCGGCAAAGCGCCGTCAGGAGGAGCGCGACAAGATGCAGCGTCTTCAGCTTGAGATAGCGAAAAAGCAGCAGCTTAAGGTCTCCATTCCAGACGAAATTTCTGTGGGCGAGCTGGCCTCACGCATGAAAAAGACGGCTGCGGAGGTCATAAAGCAGCTTATAAAGGCGGGTGTTTTCGCCTCTATTTCCGACGTTATCGACTATGATACCGCCGCGCTTGTAGCTATGGAAATGGGCTGCAAGGTGGAAAAAGAGGTTGTAGTCTCGGTTGAAGAACTGCTTATAGATGACCATGAGGACGCGGCCGACTAGCTGCTGCCCAGAGCTCCTGTGGTTGTGGTAATGGGCCACGTTGACCACGGTAAGACGTCGCTGCTGGACTATATCCGCCATGCGAATGTTGCCTCCGGAGAGGCAGGAGGAATAACTCAGCATATCGGCGCTTATACAGTGGATATAAACGGAAGCCCCATAACCTTCCTTGACACTCCGGGCCATGAGGCGTTTACATCCATGCGTGCCCGCGGCGCCATGGTGACGGATATTGCCATTCTGGTGGTTGCCGCCGACGACGGTATCATGCCGCAGACGGTTGAGTCCATAAACCATGCAAAGGCCGCAGGAATTCCGCTGGTAGTTGCAATAAACAAGATGGATGTGGTCGGCGCCAACCCAGACCGTATAAAGCAGCAGCTCACAGAATACGACATAGTGCCCGAGGAGTGGGGCGGCGACACTATTATCTGTCCCATATCCGCAAAAACGGGCCTTGGAATAGATGAGCTTCTTGAGAACCTTGTCATCCTGGCTGAGGTACAGGAGCTCAAGGCCAATCCAAACAGGGCAGCCAGGGGTGCGGTTATCGAGGCGCGTCTGGACAAGGGCCGCGGACCGATAATGACGGTGCTGGTGCAGAACGGCACGCTCCACACCGGCGAGATAATCATTGCCGGAACGGCTGTTGGGCACGTACGTGTGATGACCAACGACAAGGGCAGACGCGTAGACAGTGCGGGACCATCCGTGCCGGTGGAGATTTCCGGTATGAGCGAGGTGCCAAATGCCGGAGATGTGTTCAACGCCGTCAAGGACGAGCGTATGGCCAGAGAGCTGGTTGCTCAGCGTAAGGAGCAGCTTAAGAACCAGACCCTCGGCGGCAATCGCAAGGTCAGTCTTGAGGATTTGTTCAGTCAGATAAAGCAGGGTGAGCTGAAGGATTTCAATATCATCATAAAGGCGGATGTTCAGGGCTCTGCGGAGGCGGTGAAGGCCTCGCTCCTCAAGCTCAGCAATGAGGAGGTCCGCGTAAAGGTGATACACTGCGGCGTCGGCGCTATAAGCGAATCGGACATCATGCTTGCGGCGACCTCAGGGGCCGTTGTGGTGGGCTTCAACGTCCGGCCTGACAGCGCAGCACGCGACAGCGCGGTGCGCTCCAAGGTTGATGTGCGTATGTACCATGTTATATATGACTGCATTAATGAGATTGAGTCGGCTATGAAGGGGATGCTTGCTCCAAAGTATCAGGAGGCAATTATCGGCCATGCCGAGGTGCGCGAGACCTACAAGGTGTCAAAGGTTGGTACGGTATGCGGATGCTACGCCACGGATGGAAAGATTCAGCGTGGGTGCAGCGTGCGCGTGCTGCGTGACAATATTGTTATTCACGAGGGTGAGCTGGCATCTCTGCGCCGCTTTAAGGATGATGTTAAAGAAGTCGCCTCGGGCTATGAGTGCGGCATGCAGATTGAAAAATTCAACGACATCAAGGTCGGCGATGTTATCGAGTGCTTTGTGATGGAGCAGATTCAAGTCTGATAACGCGCATAATAAAAGGGCGGCCGGTTTGGCCGCCCTTGCGGTATCAAATATCTTGTAACAGGAGAATATCATGCCAACAAATAAATTGAACAGGACAAACGACGATATACAATATGCGCTGTCAAGCCTGCTGCGGCAGATAAAGGACCCGCGGGTCAATCAGGGCTCACTGGTGAGCATAACACGCGTGGAGACCACGGGTGATCTGCGTTACAGCAAGATATACATCAGTGTACTGGGAGAAATTAACGAAAAGGATTTTAAAAAGGGGCTTAAATCCGCCTCGCCGTGGCTGAGGCGGGAATTAGGCAGTGCGTTGAAGCTGCGCTATACACCCGAGCTTGTATTTGAGCTGGACAGGTCCATTGAGCACGGCGCGCACATCAGCAAAATGATTTCAGAGCTTGAAATTCCGGAGGTGGAAGAGGATGACGGTCAGTGAGTGCGCGGGTTTGCTGCGGGGGAATGACAACTTCCTGATTCTGACCCACGCAAGGCCGGATGGAGATACTCTGTGCTCGGCGGCGGCGCTATGCAATGCCCTGCGTAGAATGGGAAAACGGGCACGCATGTTCAGCAACCCCGAGATAACCGAAAACTATATGTCTTTTGTCATGGAATATTTGTCGGACGAACGTCATGACGAGGAATATGTGGTGAGCATAGACCTTGCCAACGATAATATGTTTCCAAAAGGCTTTTCGGGAAATGTAGAGCTGTCTATAGACCATCATGCCAGCAACAGCGGCTATGCGGCGCACACACTGCTTGATGCTCAGATGGCCGCATGCGGAGAGATAATAATGAGCCTTATCCGTGAGCTGTGCAATGAACTTACACTGCGCGAGGCCGAGTTGCTGTATGTGGCGATAGCTACGGACTGTGGCTGCTTCTGCTTTGGCAACACTACAGCCCGCACTCTTACAGACGCGGCTCAGCTTCTTGAGCTTGGAGTAAATAACGGGGAGCTGAACAAAGCCTTTTTCCGAAGCTTTACGCGCGCGCGAATAGCGCTTGAGGGCATGATATACAGTTCGCTGAAGTCCTATTGTGACGGCGCGATAAATGCCGTGGTGATTACCCGGGAAATGATGCGAAGTTCCGGAGCCACGGAAAACGACTGTGAGGACTTGGCATCTCTGCCGGGAAAGATACGCGGTAATATAGTGGGTATAACAGTGCGTGAGCTTGCCGACGGGCGCTCAAAGGCATCGGTGCGCACAAACCGTCAGGTAGATGCCTCGGCAATATGCTCTCGCTTCGGCGGCGGGGGACACTTCATGGCGGCTGGATGTACGGCGGATATGGACCCATATGAACTCGCCGGCAGGCTTGTGGAAACGGCGGGCTCATATTTGAAATGAACGGGATATTGCTTATAGACAAGCCTGAGGGCTGGACAAGTCATGACGTTGTGGCAAAGCTGCGCGGCATTGTACATGAGCGGCGTACAGGACACAGCGGCACACTCGACCCCATGGCAACGGGTCTGCTTGTGGTTTTTTTAGGCCGTGCAACGCGCGCAGTGGAGTTTGCCGAGGCCGATGTTAAGGAGTACCGTGCCGGAATACGGTTTGGCATCACAACTGACACACAGGACATAACAGGCCGTGTGCTGGACGAAAGGGCACCTGATTTTAATTCAGAGCATCTTGACGCGGTATTATCGCGCTTTCGCGGGGATATATTGCAGACTCCGCCTATGTATTCGGCGATAAAGGTCGGCGGAAAAAAGCTTTATGAGATAGCACGGCGCGGCGGAGAGGTTGAACGCAGGGCGCGTGAGGTACGTATCTATTCTCTCGAGCGTGAGAAGTGCGTAAAAGGAGAATGTTTTCTGAACGTGAGGTGCAGCAAGGGTACATATATCCGCACGCTCTGCCACGATATCGGTCAGGAGCTCGGCTGCGGAGCCTGCATGTCGTACCTGCGAAGAATACGCGCCGGCGCCTTTAACGTTGCACAGGCTCACAGCATAGAGCAGGTGCAGCAGGCCGTTAATTGCGGAGATGTACAAAGCCTGTTGCTGCCGGTGGACACACTTTTTTCTGATTGCGGCAGGTTTGAGCTCTCGGCTAATCAGGAAAAATGCATGCGTAATGGAGGCATTTTTTCAACAGTACAGGCGGAGGGAAGATATAGGGCGTATTCGAAGGGCGGTGAGTTTATAGCCCTGACTGAGGTGTGCGAAGGAGAAATGCGCTCTGTAAAAAGCTTTTTTGAGGTATAAAATATGAATCAGAGAAAAACCGTCATAGCCCTCGGCTTTTTTGACGGAATACACATAGGTCACGGTGCGCTGTTTGAAAAAACGCTTGAGCGTGCGCTTGAACTGGAGGCTGAGCCGGCTGTTTTGACATTTGACAACCACCCCGACAATTTTGTAAAGCATGAGCGTGTGGAGCTTATCAGCAGCGCGACGGACAGAGTGTATATCATCCGGCGCTTTTACGGGATACAAAATGTGTTTTTCCTCCATTTTAATAATGCAACCATGCGTATGCACTGGCGGGACTTTATTGAGCGCATTATTGACGCATACGGTGCGGTGCACTTTGTAGTAGGACACGATTTTTGCTTTGGTTACAAGGGGGAGGGTACTGCGGAGGTTTTGCGGCATTATTGCCTTGAGCACGACTTGAGCTGCGACATTATCCCGCCCGTTACACGGGATGGAATAGTTGTAAGCTCGACGTATATACGCTCTTTACTTCTTGACGGTGAAGTTGAACAGGCAAATGCTTTCCTCGGGCATCCATACCTGATAACAGACAATATCAGAACAGGCTTTCATATAGGACGCACAATAGAAGCGCCGACAATTAATATGATGTTGGGTGAAAATGTACTTGTTCCAAAGCACGGCGTGTATGCCACAAAGGTTCGTATCTCCGGAGATAAGCGTATTGCGGTGACAAATGTGGGGACGCGTCCGACATTCAACGGCGACAGAGTGACGGTTGAGACAAATATACTTGACTTTGACGGGGACCTTTACGGACGGCATGCGTGCGTTGAATTCTACAGTTTTATACGTCCGGAGTGCCGCTTTGATTCCCCAGAGAAGTTGCAGGAGCAGATAAGGCGCGATGCGGTAAGGGCGAGGAAGCTTTTATCTGAGTGAGAAGTTCAGGAAAGAGTGGGTTTTTGAAATAAATATTAATA
>CATJWA010000368.1 GCA_949744025.1 uncultured Eubacteriales bacterium | reverse complement strand
CCGCGGCCTGCTCGCGGGCCTGACGCGCCTCGGCGCGCCTCGCGCGTCCCGACAGCGGCTTTTCCTCTCCGCGCAGGGCCAGAGACAGGCACAGCAGCCCCGCCATGATGCACAGCACCGAGCCTTCCTGAAGCCAGAGCGCCGTTGTCATATCTTCACTCTGCAATATCATATCCTGCACAAAGATATGAAACACCAGCGGCAGGGCGAACAGCGGCACGAGCAGCTTCTTCACCGGAGCGAGGGAGAACGCCGCCGCGCCGTACAGCGCCGCCACCAGCAGGTACAGCAGCGTGCACAAAAGCCGATGCCACCACACGAAGGTTTCGGCCTTGAGAATGAAAAACACCACGCCGGCAAGGGCAGGGAAAAAGCTCAGCCACAGGGCCTTTTTCCCGCACAGCAGCAGGCAGACGACAAACAGCGCGCAGGCGCACAGCGGCAGCACGGCGTGAACCATCGTGCCGGCGGCCGCCAGCTCCGCGGGCCAGAACAGGCACCACGCGGCGCGCAGCACTATCGACAGCGACATGAAGCACACCGCCGCACGGGCCATCACCCCGTCCGGCTCAATATGATAACGGATTTTCTTTTTCATTTCCATGCCCCTCCTGTTTTTCAACTCCGCATTCGCGCAGCGCCTGCGCGCTCAGCTCCGGAAAGGGTATCACCGCCGGCGGACTCTCCGGGCGCGCGGCAAGCTGCTTTTCCATCCACACCATGTCGTACCACTTCCCGAATTTATATCCGCACTCACGGAAATGCCCCGCGTGACTGTAGCCCATGTGCGCGTGAAACTCCGCGCTGTTTCGGCTTAAGTGCCCGTCCTCGCGCTCGCACCAGCCGATGCAGGCGGTGAGGCTGTATATGTTCTGCGCGCGCGACACCGCCTCAAGCGCCGCGTACAGCGCGCGGCCCGCCCCTGTCCCTGTCAGACCGCGGCGGACATATATCGACGTCTCCGCCGTCCAGCCGTAGGCCGCGCGGCCGACAAAGGGGTGGGTATAGGCGTAGCCGATTATCTCCCCGTCCCGCTCCGCGGCGAGGTAGGGGTATTTCTCCAACGTCGCGGCAATCCTGCCGCGAAACTCGTCCTCGCTGGGAACCTCGTACTCAAAGCTTATGGCCGTGTCCGTGACGTACGGCGCGTAAATTTCCAGCAGCGCCGCGGCGTCGTCCGGCGTCACGGCGCGGATATGTATTGTGCTCATCTTTTCCTGCGGACCCGCCGGATTCCTGCCGCTCTCCCCGCGACGGCGCAGTCCGTCCTTTCAGAGAAAATGATAGACGCACATGAGGCAAAAGTCAATATTTTTCGACCCCGGTCTCAGCTCAAATGATGCAAATCTGATACCCATTTGACTTTACATAACGTATGTATTATAATAGAAAATCAAATCTTCGGCGCCAGGCCGGGGATTTGGCAGGCATTTGATTTTACTTCGCCGCGCAAACGCTTGAAATGCGGCGTTTTCCCCGGAGGTTTGATATGAGAAACAGGAATAAAATGTATATTATTGGCGGCGCGGGCGCCGCGGTTATCGTGCTGGCGCTGATACTCTGCCTCGCCCTCGGCTCGTGCGGAGGCAGCAAATATGACAAATACTACGATCAGGCGCAGACCGCTTTCCTCGCAGGCGACTACAGCAGCGCGCTGCAAAGCCTCGAAAGAGCAATCTCGGCCGACCCGAAGGCGGAGGCATATCTGCTCATGGCCGAGGTCTACCACCAGCAGGGCAATCTTGACATGGCCATACAGGTGCTCTACCTCGGCTACTCAAAAACCGGCGACGACGGCATTTCCGTCCGGCTTGAGGAGCTCAAGGCCGAGAAAAACGGCGCGAAGGACGACACAAAGCCCGAGGAGTTCAAGATTGCCGGCAGCGCCGTCCCGCTCGACTCAACCTCTCTGGTGCTCGTGGAAATGGACCTGAACGACAGCGATTTAAGCGACATAGGCCGCCTGAGCTCGCTCGAGAGCCTGAGCCTGTCGGACAATAAGCTCAGTTCGCTCAGCCCCCTGTCCTCGCTGACGAACCTTACCTTCCTCCAGGTTTCCGGCAACAGCATCACGGACCTGACCCCTGTCAAGGGACTGACAAAGCTGAAAAACCTGTATATCGACGGCAACCCCATCACGGACTTTACACCGCTTTATACCCTTACCTCGCTCAGGACCCTGAGCATGAAGAATATCGAAGTGACCGACTCCCAGCTCACCGAGCTGCAGGACGCGCTGCCAAACTGCAGCATCTATGCCGACAAGGCCATCGAGGAGGTCGAGGAAATCACTCTCGGCAGCCGCACCTTCAAGTCAGACGTCACCGAGCTTGACCTCAGCGGCGAGACCATCACGGACCTGTCCGCGCTGTCACGGTGCACCGGCCTCCAGCGCCTGGACCTGCACAACTGCGGCATCTCCGATATTTCCGGCCTGGTGGATTTGCAGTCGCTTGTCTGGCTGGACATCTCGGAAAACGAGATTGACGACCTGCGTCCCCTCATGACGCTTGAGGACCTGGACTATCTCGACGCGCACGAGAACAGAATCAAGGACGTGACCGTGCTGCTGTACCTCAAGGGCCTTACCGAACTGGACCTGAGCAGCAACCCCATTTCCGGCTTCACCTCCATAGCCCGCCTGGAAAACCTGACGAAGCTGAGCCTGCGCGACACGGGCATGATAGACGGCGCGCTCGACTCCCTTTCGGAGCTGAAAAAGCTCACACAGCTTGACCTTGAGCAAAACAAGGAGCTGAGCGCCAACAAGGTTGACGAGCTCGGCGAAAAGCTTCCCGGCTGCACAATCCTCTCTGACGACCTGCTCTATACCGTCACCTTCGGCAGCCTCACCTTCAAATCCGACACGGAAAACATCAGCGCCATCTCCTGCGGCGTTGAGGAGCTTGACGGACTCGAGGAGTTCACGGCGCTGAAATCCCTTGTGCTTACCGACAACTCCATAAGCACGCTTGAGCCCATATCCGGGCTTACAAAGCTCCAGACCCTCGGCCTGCGCGGAAACAGCATAAGCCGCCTGACCCCGCTGTCCGCAATGACGCAGCTAAGCTCGCTCGACCTCACCGGCAACAGCATAACCGACATCAGCCCGCTGTCAAACTGCACCGCGCTTGAGGAGCTGCACCTCGGCTCGAACACCATACGGGACGTCTCCGCGCTGGCCTACTGCCGCTCGCTCGTCTCGCTCGAGCTCGACGGCAACGAGATAATCGACATCTCCGCGCTCAGCGGCCTTGTCAATCTGACGATGCTCAACCTCGACAACAACAGCATAAGCGACCTGACCCCGCTGTACACGCTCAAAAACCTCCAGGTGCTGTATATCCACGGCAACAACATCCGGCTTGAGGACATCGACGCCATACGCGACGCCCTGCCGAACTGCACCGTGGCCTGCGACGATTTCAGCCCCCGCCGCGACGACGGCCAGCCCGGCTTTGACGATGCGTCCGGCGCCCCCGCGGCCGTGCCTGTAAGCGGAGAGAACGAATAACGGCCCGCCGCGCCGCCCTGTTAAAAATCCGGCTTTAGTTTTTGTACATTATTTCGCGCGATTTTGCTTTATTATCTGTTAAAAGTGTTGTATAATATATCCAGCAATACCAAAAACACCCGAAAAGGAGTGAACAGCATGAAATTCAACTTTATAGAAAAGAAGCTGCAGCTCGACCCCGAGGTCAGGATTTATGCCGAGAAGAAGGTCGGCAAGCTGGACAAGTTTTTCCGCAGCGAGAGCGAGGCCAATGTCACCTTCAGCATCGAGCGCGGACGCTGCAGGGTTGAAGTCACGCTCAACAATAACGGCATGTACTACCGTGCCAGCGAGCT
>CATJWA010000367.1 GCA_949744025.1 uncultured Eubacteriales bacterium | reverse complement strand
GGCGCTGGAGGCGTACAGGACGCTTGTGCCGCGTTATATTCCCATCGGCGACTGCCTACATCCAGCAAAGATTGGCGACGCCGTGCGCCAGGCTGTTGATATGGTCATTGACATGGATACCTGTACGGGGTGAGGTGGAGGCGGACCGGTGAAAGACTGACTGTCTTGACAGGGGACTAAAAGCCCCTGTTTTGGGTTCTTGCGCTGAGAGTGATATTGTGCTAAAATGTCATCGTATGATTGCAATCATGTCTAAGTAATGTAGCCGAACGGTATCATTACTTTGGGGTGATGTCGTTGTACTTTCGCAGAATCCGAGACCTTCGTGAGGATAATGATTATACGCAGATACAAATAGCTGAGTACCTGCATATGCAGCGCAACGTCTATCGCCGCTATGAATTAGGAGAGCGGGAAATCCCCACCTGGGCGGTCATAGAATTAGCGAGGCTCTACAAATGCAGCATCGACTATCTCCTCGGCGAGACCGATGCTCCGGAGCGCAATGCGTAGGCTGCTTGCCGTCGCCGCGGGCTACTGTGCGGCGCTTGTGCTCGCGCACTATGTCATGCCTCATAGGTGGCTGCTGCCCGCGGCGGGAGCCGCTGCCGTGCTGGGACTTTTCTGCCTGCTTTTCCGTCGTCACAGGGCAGGACTGGCTGCGCTGACGGTGCTGCTGTCCGCCGCTGCGGGCTTCGGCTGGACGCTGGCGCACTACGAGCTTTTCATCTACCCGGCGGATGCGCTTGCGGGCCGGACGCTGACGGTGCGCGCCATGGCGCTGGACTACACGCGCGTATATGACAGCGGCTACGTCTCAAACGACTTGCTGCTGTGCCAGAACGGCCTGCCGCGCGTCCGCGTGCTGGTGTACGACTACGCCGACGAGCCGCTTTTGCTCGAGCCCGGCAGCTTCGTCAGCGCCGAGCTGAGGCTTACCTCTGCCCTCGAACGCGCGGGAGGGAGTACGGACTATTACAGCTCCCGCGGCGTCTATCTGCGCGCGAATATGCGCGAGGAGCGCGAAACGGCGGGACGCTGGGACGGGAGCTGGATTTTCTTCCCCCGCACGCTGGCGAAGGCGCTGCGCGAACAGGCGCTCAAGCTGTTCCCCTCGGACGTGGCCCCTCTTGCCCAGGCACTGATAACGGGCGAGAAAAGCGAGCTGAATCTTGACGTGCGGACAAGCTCCGCGATAAAGACCGCGGGTCTTAGCCATGTCATAGTCGTTTCGGGTATGCACCTGGCCTTTTTTCTCGGCGCGCTGAGACTTCTGACCGGACGCCGGCGCGCCGCGGCGGCTGTGGGAGCGCCTGTTATATTGCTTTTCATGGCCGTGACGGGCTTCACGCCCTCGGCGGTCCGCGCGGGTATAATGCAGCTTCTTCTGCTTCTTGCCCCGCTTCTGCGCAGGGAGAACGACCCTGCCACGAGCCTTTCCGCGGCGGCGCTGCTGCTTCTGCTGATAAACCCGCAGGCGATAGGCAGCCTGAGCCTTCAGCTCAGCTTTTCCGCGATGGCGGGAATAATGCTCGTCTCCCCGCGCGTGTACGCCTGGCTTATGCGCGCGGAGAAAATAAGAAAAAACCGCCTTCTGCGCGGCATGGCCGGCACCGTGTCGTCCACTATCGGCGCGCTGCTGCTGACAACGCCGCTCACGGCGCTGTACTTCGGCTATGTGCCGCTGTATTCGCTTTTGACAAATCTGCTGTGCATGTGGGCGATGTCGCTGGGCTTTGTCGCCGGCTGTGTCTCGTGTGCGCTCGGACTTGTCTGGACTCCGCTCGGCACGGCGCTCGCGTGGCTGACTGCATGGCCGCTGAGATATGTTGTGCTCGTTGTGCGAATCGTTGCACGCCTGCCCTGCGCCGCGCTGTACACGCGCGGAAATTTCGCGGCCTGGTGGCTGGTTTTCGCCTACGCTGTTTTCGCGCTGGGCTATCTGACGAAGGGAAAGCGTCCGTTCCGCCCCGTATTGCCGCTGTGTGCCTGCGTAATTACGCTCGCGGCCGTGACGCTGCTGCAAATGCCCTCGCGTGAGCGGGGCATGACGGTGACGGCTCTGGACGTGGGTCAGGGAGAGTGCGTTGTCGTGGAGCAGGAAAACAGCGTTGTTGTCATCGACTGCGGCGGACTGAACACCGCGCAGAACGCGGGCGACACGGCCTGCGCCTGGCTCGGCTCCAAAGGCCGCGGCAGGATAGACCTGCTGGTGCTGACCCACCTGCACGCCGACCACGCCAACGGCGTGGAAACGCTTCTCAGCCGTATGGACGTGGCCCGCCTCGCCCTGCCCGAGGACGCGGACGACGCGGGTTATACCGAGAATATAATCGCGCTGTGCGCCGAGCTGGGCACAGAGCTTTTGTACATAACGCAGGATACCTCCCTTCACCTCGGCGGCCTGGACGCGACGCTTTACGCGCCTCTCGGCAGCGCCGGCGCCAATGAGCGCGGGCTGATATTCCTCGGCGCATACGGGAACTTTGACTTTCTCGTAACCGGCGACGCGGACACGAGCACCGAGAGAATCCTCACAAAGCTGTACGAGCTTCCGGATATAGAGCTTCTCGTCGCCGGTCACCACGGCTCGCGCTACTCCACCGGCGCGGAGCTGCTTGACGAGTGCCGCCCTGACATGGCCTTCATCTCCGTGGGTTATAACAGCTACGGCCACCCGTCCGGTGAGGTGCTCGAGCGCCTGTCGCAGTACGGCGCGCAGGTTTACAGAACGGATTTGGACGGAAATATTTCGATTACGGTTGGTAAGAGCGATGGCTAAAAAGGAAAAACCGAAATTTGACTACGCCGCCGAGCTGCGCCGGCTAAAAAGCGAGGGGCCGGAGCGGCTGTACCTGCTGTGCGGCGAGGAGGACTATCTGCGCCGCAGCTTTCTCGGCGAGCTGAAAAAGCTCTGCGTGGGGCAGGCCGAGGAGGAGTTCAATTACCGCCGCCTTAGCGGCAATCCCGAGCCTGAGCAGCTTTCCGAAGCCGTGGAGAGCGCGCCGTTTTTTTCTGAGCGCACGCTTGTGGAGGTAAAGGACTTTGACATAAACGCCTGCCGCGATTCCGAGCTTGACCGGCTGAGGGACATCCTCGGCGACATTCCCGATTACTGCACCGTGGCCCTGCTCACGCCAGCGGGACGCGAGCCGGACGGCCGTCTTGCCGCGGTAAAAGCGGTTAAGAAATTAGGCAGATATATTGAATTCACGGTCCAGGAGCAGGCCGCGCTCATCGGCTGGATAGACAAGCGCTTTGCCGCGCTGGGCAAGAGCATAGGCCGGCGCGAGGCCGAGCAGCTCATTTTTTCCGCCGGCGCGCTCATGAACCGTCTGATACCCGAGATAGAGAAGATAGCCGCCGCAGTGCCCGGAGACACCGTGACGGCGCGGGACATAGACGAGCTTGTCCAGCGCCTTCCGGAAGCGGAGGTGTTTGAGTTTACCGACCAGCTTTCCGCCGGCCGCTTTGACGAGGCCGCGCGGACGCTCGGCGAGATCATCCGCTGCCGCGAGGAGCCGGTAAAGCTGCTCGCGCTTATCGGGATGCAGGTGCGCCGTGTGTACGCCGCGGCTCTGGCGCGGGAAAAGGGTGCGGGCCGCGAGCAGCTCATGGAGCTGACCGGCGTGCGCTTTGACTTTATTTTGCAGAAGCTTCGCGCCAGCGCAGGGCGCTTTACCCTCGGCCAGCTTCGGGATATGGTGGAGCTGTGCGCGGTGTACGACTATAAGCTCAAGAGCACCGGCACGGACGGAAACGAGCTGCTGCGCGAGCTTTTTGCGGCGATGGCCGCTCTTGTGCGATGCTGAGGGTGCGCGAGGTGATAGTGGTCGAGGGCCGCTACGACAAAAATACGCTGCGCCAGACGGTGGATGCGCTGATAATCCGGACCGACGGCTTCGGTGTGTTCAACGACGCGGAAAAGCGCGCGCTTCTGCGCACGCTTGCGCGTGAGCGCGGCGTGATAATCCTCACCGACAGCGACGGTGCCGGCTTTGTGATAAGGAACTTTCTCAAGGGCTGCATCAACCCGAAATATGTAAAAAACGCCTACATTCCCGACGTGTACGGCAAGGAAAAAAGAAAAAGCTCTCCCTCGAAGGAGGGAAAGCTCGGCGTTGAGGGCATGAGCCCCGAGGTGATAATCGAGGCCCTGCGCCGCGCGGGCGCGACCTTTGAGCAGGCCGAGGAGGCTCCCCGGGGCCGGATAACGAAGGCTGAAATGTACGCGCTCGGCCTTACAGGGCGGCCTGACAGCGCGCGCAGGCGCCGCGATGTGCAGAAAAGGCTCGGCCTTCCGGAGCGGCTGAGCACGAACGCCCTGCTTGAGGTGCTCGGAGCCGTGACCACGCTCGAGCAGCTCAGGGAAATGCTCAGCCGAGACGGTCAAGCAGAAAGCCCAGTCCGATAAGCCCTGACAGCAGAACGCCCGCGGGGTTTTCCAGCAGCAGCACAGCGGTCTTGTAAAGCGAGTGGTCGGCCGGACGCTGAGTGTGAAGGACGAACAGCGAAAAGGAGATAAAAAGCATAACGCAGCACACAAGCAGCACTGTGCGCAGAAATATGTACGCCGGCCGCGGCATCTCCTCAATGCCGCGCGCGAGCCTCCTCAGTTTCAAAAGCAAACACCCCCAATAAAATTTTAAGTGCTTGCGCCCGTAAAATCAATGACCAGATTAAGGGAAATTTTTTTTCGACAGATAAGAAAAAATATAGCATTATTTCCTCGGAGCTGATATAATAATCCCAATAAGCTGTTTTGTGCGGAAGAAAAAATAAGAGAATGCAAAACTATGTGGGAGGATAAAGCTATGAGATGTCCGTTCTGCGGATTTGCCGACAGTAAGGTTATCGACTCGCGCCCGGCCGACGATGGGACAACCATTCGCCGGCGCAGGGAATGTCTGGCCTGCCAGAAGCGCTTCACGACCTATGAGGTGATGGAGCGCATGCCTCTGGTAGTGATAAAGCGGGACGGCTCGCGCCAGTCCTTTGACAAGGTTAAGCTGATAAACGGCATGCTTCGCGCGTGCGAAAAGCGCCCGATATCCATGGCGGAGATTGACGCCGCCGCGGACGACATCGAGCAGGAGCTGCGCGGCACGCTTGAGAGCGAGGTCCATTCCGACAGAATAGGAGAAATGGTCATGGACCGCCTGAAAAATATGGACGAGGTGGCCTATGTCCGTTTCGCCTCGGTCTACCGCAGCTTCAAGGACATTAATACCTTCATGGAGGAGCTGACAAAGCTCCTCGGCGAAAATAAATGACCCGCCCGTGGAGTGAAGCGGTATTTTCTCAAAAAAGTGGCTTTGCCACTTTTTTGATTTTTAAACTTAAAATATACTGCCAAGCCCTAAATGCTCCATGGTCGCAATGCCCAAGAGGTGGGCTCGCAGCTTGTCCAGCGCGGCGCCGCAGCCCTCGTCTCCGCTTTGCAGGCTGCCGAGACAGTCATAGAACGCGTCGAAGGCCGAGTCAATCTCGCTGTGCCGGATAAAGACATGGGTGTAGGAGTCCATGCCGTCCCAGTAGCTTATCGCCTCGCTGAGTATGTCCGCCGCGCTGTCGTTCTCGCCGCGTTCCGCCAGCTCCTGCGCGGTGTCCACATATTGAAGCAGCAGCTCCATTTTTGCGTCAAGATAGTGTACGTTGTATACCGCCGCGCAGAGCATAAGCGCGAGAATTAAAATACCGGCGTACATTTTTTTCATGCTCGGCTCTCCTTCTCCTGAAAGTAAATTTCGCCGGTGTCATAGGCAATCATGACGTAGACGCTGCTCGGACCCGATACTCCGCGCAGACTCAGCTCGTGCTCAAGCCAGCGCCTGTCGTGCCCCGACAGACGCAGGTTTTCATCCAGCACGCGCCCGTCCTCGATAACGATGTAGGGGTAGCCGAGGTCCTGCGCATTCACGCCGAGCTGCTCGGCCGTGGGCGGAAGCTGGGAGGAAAACAAGACTGTGTTGAGCGTGCCGTTGGTCTCGAGTATGGCGTATTTCACGGTTTTTATGTCGTTTATGTCCTTGCTGCGCAGCTCCTCGGCCAGCTCGTCCACGGTGAAGCGGCACATGCGCATGTTGTCCTGGAGAATTTTGCCGTTTTTTATCAGTACGCAGGGCTTGCCGCATATCACGGCGCGTATTTTCACGCTGCGCATGGTGAGCCCTGAGATTATCAGCTCGCAGGAAAAGAGTATCACAATGGGCACAAGCCCGTTGAGCAGAGGGATTCCGATGTCCTGGAGCGGCATCGCCGCCAGGTCGGCAATCAGCACCGAAACCACCAGCTCTGAAAGCTCCAGCTCGCCCATCTGCCGCTTGCCGAGTATGCGCATGAGCAGCAGCAGCGTGGAGAAAATAATAAGCGTGCGGAAAAATACAATGGCCATTTCGTTTCCTCCGGCGTTTTTTGATAGCTTGCCCCAAAAACGCATTTTTAGCAAAGCGCGAAAAGCTATTGAATTTGAAAGCCCGGCGTGATACAATAGCCGAGAATTGTGAAAAACAGAGCGCGCCGGCGCATAGAATTATATTTGACCGGACGCCGCGCACAGCGGCTTTATTTATTGTGATGTATGGAGGAATCGGATGTCTAAGTATTTTGGAACAGACGGCTTCAGGGGCGAGGCCAACGTGGTGCTCACAGTCGAGCACGCCTTTAAGATAGGACGCTTTTTAGGCTGGTATTACGGACGCGACCATAAGTGCAACGTGGCCATAGGCAAGGACACGCGCCGCTCAAGCTACATGTACGAATCAGCGCTGGCCGCGGGACTGACCGCCTCGGGCGCGGACGCCTACCTGCTGCACGTGACTACGACGCCGAGCGTGTCCTTTGTCACCCGCAGCGAGCACTTTGACTGCGGAATAATGATTTCCGCCAGCCACAACCCCTATTTTGACAACGGAATCAAGCTCATAAACGCCGGCGGCGAGAAGATGGACGACGCGCTTATTGACGAGCTGGAGAACTACCTTGACGGCAATACCCCCGAGCCCCCCTACGCCACGGGCAGCGAGATAGGCCGCACGGTGGACTTCGTCGCCGGCCGCAACCGTTACATAGGCTATCTTATCGGCCTTGCGAAGAACTCCTACAAGGGCAAGCGCGTCGGCCTCGACTGCGCCAACGGCAGCACCTGGATGATAGCCAAAAGCGTGTTCGACGCCCTCGGCGCGGACACCTACGTGATAAACAACAGCCCCGACGGCACCAATATAAACGAGGGTTGCGGCTCCACCCATATCGAGGGACTTCAGAAATTTGTGCTTGAAAAGGGCCTGGACATAGGCTTTGCCTTTGACGGCGACGCGGACCGCTGCCTTGCCGTGGACGAAAACGGCAAGCTCATTGACGGGGATCTTATCCTCTACATCATGGGCCGCTATATGAAGGAAAAGGGCACGCTTGAGAACACAAAGGTAGTTACCACAGTCATGTCCAATATCGGCCTTTACAAGGCGCTGGACGAGATTGGCGTCGGCTATGAGAAAACCGCCGTCGGCGACAAGCACGTGTATGAGAATATGCGCGCCAACGGCCACTACATAGGCGGCGAGCAGTCGGGACATATCATCTTCTCCAAATACGCCACCACCGGCGACGGTATGCTCACCGCGATAAAAATAATGCAGGTGATGCTCGACAAAAAGCAGCCGCTGTCGGAGCTGGCAAAGGACGTGACAATCTATCCCCAGCTCCTGAAAAACGTGCGCGTACACGACCGCGAGGCGGCGCTTGACGACGAGCAGGTCCAGGCTCAGGTCGAGCGCGTGGCCCAGCAGCTCGGCAGCGAGGGACGCATTCTCCTGCGCGCCAGCGGCACGGAGCCGGTGCTGCGCGTTATGGTCGAGGCCCGGACCGACGAGCTGTGCCGCGAGAGCGTGGACTCCATCATTGCGGTGATGGAGCAGAGAAAGCTTTTGCAGGAGGCGTGAGAGATGGAGCTTGAGATAAGCAGCCTGCTCGACCTGAGCAAAACCGTAGCCGCCCGGCTCTTTGACGGGCTGACATACCCCTGGCAGGCCCTTGAACGGATAGAGGGCTTCATCCTTGAGCTCGGCCCCACGCTGCCGGAGAGCGAATACGAGCGCCGCGGGGAAAATATATGGATAGCGCGGGACGCCGAGGTCTTTGAGTCGGCTTACATTCACGGCCCATGCATCATCGACCACGGCGCGCAGGTGCGCCACGGAGCCTTTATCCGCGGCAGCGCCGTAGTGGGCAAAAACGCCGTGGTGGGCAACTCCGTGGAGCTGAAAAACGCCGTGCTGTTCGACGGCGTGCAGACCCCGCACTATAACTACGTCGGTGACTCCATACTCGGCTTCAAGGCCCATATGGGCGCGGGTTCCATAACCTCGAACGTGAAAAGCGACAAGCTTCCCGTTGTGGTTAAAAACGGCTCCGAACGCATGGAAACCGGCCGCAAAAAATTCGGAGCCATACTCGGCGACAACGTGGAGATAGGCTGCAATACCGTGCTCAACCCCGGCACGGTAGTCGGCCGCGGCAGCCGCGTCTACCCCGTAAGCTGCGTCCGCGGCTGTGTCCCGCCGCTGAGCGTGTACAAAAGCGCGGGGGAGATAGTGGAGATAAAATAAGAAGAAAGCCGTAGAGAAATTTTCTCTCCGGCTGAGACTATCCAAAAGCCTCGCAGAGTTTCGCGCCCGCAGGCGCGAAATAAAGTAAAATTCGTTTTTTCTGGGGACATGCGCCTCAGAAAAAACACTCTGCGCGAAGTGCGCGTCGACTTGCCTCTCCCTCCCCGCAAAGCGGAGAGGGAAAGGCAACAAAGGCGCGAAACGAAGCGAATCCTTTTCAAAGAACATCTCCCCTCAGCTTTGCTGAGGGGAGATGTTCTTTGAGTCACACAAGGTCCTTGTAATCGCTTCTCTCGCACATGCTGTCCGGCGGGAAGAACTCCTCCACGGGGAAGGCGACCTTGCCGAAAAGCGCGCAGGGATCGTCCTCGCTGGAGGAACCGGCGCACTCCTTATCCGGGAAGAAGTAGGACACGTCGCAAAGCTTGAGCTGGGTGTCGCGCTCCAAACGGATAATGGAGAACTGTCCGAGCGTGGCGTAAAGCCTTCTGCCGGTGCCGCTCATGACAAGCTCCTCGCCGATGGCCTCAATGATGCAGGCGGGAACGGCGGGCATCTCGCAGTCGGGCGCGGGGCAGGCGTCGCACTCGAGCACCTTCATGTTCAGTGCAATCGGGTCCACCGCCTCGACATAGGCGGTCGGGCTGTCGGAGCTCGGCCCCGGGCAGACGGAGCAGGGGTCGCCGGAGGAAAATACCTTCACGGTGCCCTCGCTGCCGAAAAGTATCACCCTCTTGTCGAATACCGCAAGGCCCGTCACCTCGCTGCCGCCGGGGAAGGTGTTTCCCGTCACGCGGTAGAAGAAGGTCACATCCACGGTGTAGTAGCCGCGGTTGAAGCTGATGGGGTCAACGTTCACGTCCGCGCCAAGCAGCACCGCGGAGCTGGGACGCACGCTCAGCGCGCAGTTTATGAGGGCCTGGGAGCTGACGGTGGGATAGACCCTCAAATCCTCCACACAGTCCTTATCACGGCAGCAGTCGAATATCTTGCTGGTATGTATGTTCACGTTCAGGGCGCAGCAGGAATTGTTCTCCACGGGCCCCGGCAAAACCATGTCCGGCATGTTTTAACCTCCTAAAATGTTTGTTCAGTACAGTCTATGCGCGAAAATGGCTTATGTGTAGAAAATTTATCTCTCGGGGCAAAGAAAAGGCTGTACGTAGGAGGGGAAATGATGTATAATGTTTGTCCGGTAGAAAAATACGGACGAGGGGAGGGCTCCGCGGTGACGGAACAACGCTTTGGCTTTATTCACGACAAGCTTGATACAAAGGTGCTCATACTCTACGTGCTGCACCGGCTGCCGTCGCGCATAGATGCCGAGAAGCTGGCCGACCTTGTGCTGATAGACGGCGGCATAGGCTACTTTGATTACAAGCAGTGCCTTTGCGAGCTTATTGAAAATTCCCAGGTCGATGAGACGGACGAGGGCTGCCTGATAACCGCCAAGGGCAGCCGCAACTGCGAGATACTTGCCGACAGCCTGCCGTATTCCGTGCGTATGAAGGCCGACAGGGTAACGGCCCCCGTGGCCGAGGCGATGCGCCGCGAGGCGATGATTCTTGCCAACCACGAGCCCGGCAAGGGCGGAGTTACCGTGTACCTTGCGCTGTCGGACGGCATAGGCAGCATATTTGACCTGAAAATACTCGCCGCCAGCGAGGAGCAGGCGGAGAAGATAGAGCGCAGCTTCAGAAAAAAGGCGGAGGAGTATTACAACCGCTTTATCACGGAGCTTTCAGAGGACTGATACAGTATAAGGAGAAAACTGATGGATTCATTTATTCCCGAGGGCTATAAAACAATTTTAGGCGTGTACGACACGCAGAAGGCCATAGGCCTGCTCAAGCGCCTTTTTGAGGACAATCTGTCCGCGGCGCTGAATATCCACCGCGTATCCGCGCCCCTGTTTGTCGAGGAGCATACGGGCCTGAACGACAATCTCAACGGCGTTGAGCGCCCCGTGGAGTTTCAGGTCAAATGCACCGGCACCAGCGCGCAGGTGGTCCAGTCTCTGGCCAAGTGGAAGCGCATGGCCCTGCACCGCTACGGCTTCTACCCCGGCAAAGGGCTGTATACCGACATGAACGCGATACGCCGCGACGAGGACGTGCTGGATAATCTCCACTCCATCTACGTTGACCAGTGGGACTGGGAAAAGGTCATAAACGACAGCGACCGCAATCTTGACTATCTCAAGGCCGCGGTCAGGGATATCGTCAAGGCCGTGTGCGACACGCAGAGCACCATGCAGGCCATCTACCCCAAGCTTACGGCCGTAGACGCAGTAAACCCCGAGGTTACGTTCATAAGCGCCCAGGAGCTTGAGGACAGGTATCCCGACAAGACGCCGAAGGAGCGCGAGAATATAGCCGCGAGAGAGTACGGCACGGTGTTCGTCATGGGCATAGGCGGCCGCCTGCTGTCCGGAAGCAAGCATGACGGACGCAGCCCCGACTATGACGACTGGGACCTCAACGGCGACATAATCTTCTGGAACGGGCTGCTCGGCTGCGCCTTTGAGCTCAGCTCCATGGGCATCCGCGTCAACCCCGAGTCTCTGGACCGCCAGCTCACCGAAGCCGGCTGTGACGACCGCCGCGGCCTGCTGTACCATCGTATGCTCCTTGCCGGCGAGCTGCCCCAGACCATCGGCGGCGGCATCGGCCAGTCTCGCCTGTCCATGCTGCTGCTGGGCAAGGCGCATATAGGTGAGGTGCAGGCCAGTGTCTGGACGGAGGAGACCCACCGCCTGTGCCGGGAGAGGGGAGTGATGCTGCTGTGAGGAAGATGTCGCGGAAATGGGCGAGGATAAGCATCGCTCTTATGACCGCCGGCCTGCTGCTGGCCTTTGCCGGCGTAATGGCGGAAACATATATACCCATAGTGCCCGGCTTTGCCCTGCTTCTTGCCGCGGTAGTCGTAAAGCTGACCCGCCTGCGCTGTCCCTACTGCACCGCCTTCACCACCACGCCCCAGTGGTTTGGAACCGGCAACAAGAAATGTCGTAAGTGCAAGCAGCTTATTTATTATGACTACTGAAAAGGGCAGCCCTATGGGAATTACCTTACTCATAAGGAAAGAAGAAGCCGGAGACCGTGAAATAATATATTCTGTGGTCAAGGCCGCGTTTGACAGCGCCGCGCACTCTGACGGAAATGAGCATGATTTGGTAAACGCGCTGAGAAAAGGAGCGGCGTTTATTCCGGATTTATCTTTGGTTGCCGAAGTGGATGGGAAAATTGCGGGTCATATCATGTTTACAAAAGCCTGGGTCGGGGACAATGAGGTTTTAGCGCTGGCGCCTTTGTCTGTTCTTCCTAAATATCAAAGAAGTGGGATTGGAACCGCCTTAATCAGACAGGGACATAAAATCGCGCGGGAATTAGGCTATGGGTATTCGATTGTGCTGGGCAGTGAAAAATACTATCCGAGAGCGGGATACCGGCCGGCCGAAGAATTTGGCATAAAACCGCCGTTTGATGTTCCGCGTGAAAACTTTATGGCCTGTAAAATAAAAAAAGACGCCCCCGTTATTCGCGGAACCGTAAAATATGCGAAAGAATTTGGAATCGGCTGACACGGCTTCCGTTTTATCTCCCTGTTTAGCAGACGGATTCGCTGAATCAGCCGTATAAAAAGGGCAGGGCAAACCGCAAGTGTTTGCCCTGCCTTAGCCTGTTTTTGGAGTGCAGCCCCGCGCAGGGGCTCGGCTTTCTCGACTAATACGAAAACTCCGCCGCGGCATAGGTCTTTCCCCCGCCGTCGGTCATCACAACGGTGTGCCGCCCGCCGCTGGCGTACAGCCGCGGATACAGCGTCTCGCCCGCGACGGCAGCCTTCTTGTACTCCACGCGAAGCTGGCGGCAGTCGGGCCCGCGCGGGAGCAGGTCCGCCGCGAGCGCTACGTACTGCGTGTTGTTTACGTGCCCGTTCGTGTCGAGCATGTGCCGCGTCACGGGTATGGCCTCGCAGAGCTCGTATTCGCCCTCGAACCGTATCCGCCGCGCGGCGTAGTCCATCTCAAACGGCTCGCCGGCTCCGTATTTAGGACCGATGTCGTCCGCCACATGCGTGGGCCGCCCCTCGGGGTCAAGCATGGTCCACACGGAGTTGGCGATGGCCAGCCGCTCGCCGCCGGAGGTCTCGAGCAGAAAGTTTCTTTTCCCGATAAAGCCGCCGATGGCGTATGGATTTGTTGTTATTTTCACGTTTTCCCCGAAGTCCGGCATACGCGAGATAACAACCTGCCAGCCCGTGAGCACCCAAACCATCCCGCGCCGCCTCAGCTCGCTGATGGGCAGCCCGCTGTCGGTGCTGTGAAAGGTGGCGCAGTCCTGAAAGTAGTTGAGCAGCCCGGCAATGCTCAGCCGCCCTGTCCCGTCCGTCTCACTGTATCTCACCCGCGCCGAAAAATCGTACATTCTTTGTGCCTCCTTATGTACTGTAATATTAAAAAGAAGCACTGCCGTCAGGCAGTGCAAATAAGTCCCCGTCAGCAAAACGCAAAAGAATCCCCCGTGTTCCCCCATACGAAGCCCAGCGTAGCGGGTTCGTATGGGAAAGGAGGAGCAGCGCAATGAGCGAGCTTTCGGCTTTAGCCGGAAGCGAGAGATATGGAGCTTGCGACGACGAAGCCCAGCGAAGCGGGTCCGGCCCGAAAAGCGAAGAAATTCCCTGTCCGGCGCAGTTTTCGCCGC
>CATJWA010000366.1 GCA_949744025.1 uncultured Eubacteriales bacterium | reverse complement strand
GGGCGGCCTCCACGGCGGCGTTCAGCGCCAGAATGTTGGTCTGGAAAGCTATGTTCTCGATGGTGTCGATAATCTTGCCAATCTCGGAGGAGGACTCGGAAATCTTCTCCATGGCGGCAACCATCTGCTGCATATAATCGGAGCTCTCCCCAAGGCACTGGCTGGCGTCATGGGCATGGGCCGTGGCCTGCTCGCTGTTCTCTGCGTTCTTGCGGGAGTTGTTGGCAATCTCGGCGATGGTGGCGGACAGCTCCTCCACGGCGCTGGCCTGCTCGGTAGCGCCCTGCGCCAGAGACTGAGCTCCGGTGGAAACCTGCTCGGCGCCGGAGGAAACCTGCTCCGCGCTCTGATTAATCTGGGTGAGCGCGTCGCTCAGGCTGCGGTTTATCACGCGCACGGAGGTCAGAATGCTGTTCAGGGAGCCGACGTACATGTTCGCGTCCTTGGAGCGCACGTCGAAGTTGCCGTTGCCCATCTCCTCAAGCAGCCGGCAGGTGTCGCTGATGCACTCGCCGAGGACATTCTGGCTGGTACGCATGGCGGCACACATCTCGCCGAGCTCGCTGTGGCTCTCATAGTCCACGGGAATGTCCAGCTTGCCCTCGCTGAAGCCGACAAGAGAAGCGTGAACCTGTCCCACAGGAACGACGATGCTCTTGATAATAATCAGGGCCATACGGATGACCACGACGGTAGCAACAAGCAAAACCGCGATAATAATTATCATCGCTATGGTAGAAATGGTGTTCTGACTGTGGATTACACCGTCCTGCTCAGTCTGAAGCTTATCGGCCAGTGCCTCGCCGGCGTCTGCGGCCTGCTGCAACATGGGTGAGCACACTGTGGCAATCAGGGTGGCAGCCTCCTGGCGTGACTCGGCTGTGCCGCCGCGGACAATCTCTGCAATCGAATCGGCTTCAGTTCTCCATGCCTTCACGGTGTCGGTGAAGGCCCTCAGCTCAGTCTTGTCCTCCAAGGGATAAATGCTGTCCAGTGTCGTAAGTGCCTTATCCAGTTCCTCGGCTTTCGCGCTGGCTTTCGGCAACAGGGTGTCCACGTCGCCGCCCAGCACCGCATCGCGCAGGCAACGGGCCGAAATGTTGTAGTCGATACGGCACTCGGACACCATCTCATTGGCACCAACATAATTGTCAATAATGGCGGTGTACTGACGTTTCTGCACATTCATCAGGATCAGCGAAGCGATGATGATGATGACCGATACGACGATAGTGACGCCGTAGCCCAGAATCAGGCTTTTTCTGATCTTCATGTTCTTGATCATAAGATTTCCTCCTAAAATTCTTATCTGTTCTTCTCTATATCAAATCGGCTTTGCAACTGGGAGGATGTGCTCTATTCCCAGTACATCACCGTATTTTCCCTTTT
>CATJWA010000365.1 GCA_949744025.1 uncultured Eubacteriales bacterium | reverse complement strand
AGTTAAAAAGCCCTTTTCTGCTGGTGCTTATTTGCATAAGCTTCATTGATTTCTCTTTCAAAATCAATGCCTTACAATGTTTAATTTTCAAGGTACACTTCGCTTGCGCTCGCTCTGCCTCTCGGCCTCGCAGCGCCCCGCCTCTCGGCGACAGCTTTGTTAATATACCACGCCTAAAAGGAAATGTCAAGCTTTTTTTCAAACTTTTTTCGCCTTTTTTTATGTTTTTTTAATCGCACTACATATTGTGTGTTTAATTGGACAAAATACCTACATGTCAATAAATAGTATATTCAAACGGCGCGGCGGACGCACGCATCCGCGGGAGGATGTCCGCTATGACATGCCGCTCAATGAAAAAAATTTAAAAGAAGTTTTTGCCGACTGCGGAGATTTTGAGACAAGGCAGGTCTGGCTTGGGGGCAGACAGACAGGGGGAGTTTCCGTCTGCTGGCTCGACGGAGTGGTTTCTGGCACGAGCATATCCGAGGACGTGATACGTCCTCTGGGCACCAATCCGAGGCTGGCGCAGGCCGGCGGCACAGCCGAGTGCATGGCGCTTATCGAACGCGGCGCGGTGTACTCCTACTCCGTCAAACGCCGAGGCACGATGGACGAGGTTGCCGGCGACATCGTGCAGGGCTGCTGCGCGATAGTTTTCGACTCCGCAGCTCAGGCCCTGACCTTTGAGGTCAAGACCTCGAACACGCGCAGCATAAGCGAGCCTACAGTCGAAAAAACGGTCAAGGGCGCAAAGGACGCCTTTGTCGAAACCCTGCGCACAAACACCTCTCTGGTACGCCGGAAGCTCCACGACCCCGAGCTGAAGGTCGTTCAGACAACAGTCGGCCGCAAGAGCGCCACGCAGGTGGCCGTAATGTACGTCAACGGCGTTGCCAACGAGGAGATAATTCAGGAGCTGCAAAAAAGGCTCGACGGCATCGACATCGACGCGCTGACCTGCTCGGGCGACCTTGAGCAGTACGTCACCGACGCGCCGCGCTCGCCCTTTCCCCAGCTTCTGCACACGGAGAGGCCGGACAAATTTGCCGCCGAGCTGCTGGCCGGCCGCGTGGGCTTTATTGCCGACGGCCTGCCCATCGGCTTTCTCACGCCCGCGCCGATGGCCCAGTTCATGCGCGTGAACGAGGACCGCTCGCAGCACTTCATGGCCGCGTCCATGCCCTCCATGCTGCGCTGGCTGTCGCTGCTGGTGACGATACTGCTGCCGGCCTCGCTGGTTGCAATATCAATGTATCATCAGGAGATGATACCCTTTCGTCTCATGGTCAGCATGATAGACGCCAAGCAGAAGGTGCCCTTCACCGCTTCAATAGAGATGCTCTCCATGCTCATTGCCTTCGAGCTTATTCAGGAGGCCGGCGCGCGGCTGCCGAACCCCGTGGGCGACACGCTGTCGATAATCGGCGCGCTGATTGTCGGCCAGGCGGCCGTGGAGGCGCGTGTAGTCTCGCCTGTGGCGGTTATCGTCGTTGCCACGGCCGGTATCTGCGGCTTTACCCAGCCGTCGCAGGACATGCTTGCGGCGCTGCGGATTATAAGAATTGTAATGGTGCTCATGGCAATCGCGCTGGGCATGTTCGGCATCATGCTCACGCTCGTGCTTATGGTCTGGCACCTGTGCTCGATAGAGAGCTTCGGCGTCAGCTACACCGAGCCGCTCTCGGAAAAGGGCGTCTGGGGCTCGCTGAATATATTCCTGCAATTTCCGCTCTGGCGGGAAAAATACCGGCCAACCTCCCTGAGAACCTATGACCGGCGGAGACAGAAATGATGAAAAAACTCATCCTCGTACTAATTACAATGTGTATACTCCCCTCGCTGACGGGATGCGAGCACGCGGGAACCATCTACTCCAACTACCGTGAGGTTGAGCAGCTTCAGCTCATCCGCGCCGTTGGGGTGGATCTGGACGGGGAGGACGTGCGCATGACCATATCCTCCGGCGAGCGCAACGAGGGCGGCGAGAGCATGCTGCTCTCCCGCAGCGCCGAGTCTCTGGCCACGGCGGTCAACTCTCTTCAGGACTACGCCGCCGGCCAGGAGCTTTTCTACGCCCACACTCAGTATTTCCTTTTCGGCCAGGCCGCGGCGGAGCAGGGCATCGAGCGCTATCTTGACTACATCGAGCGCTCCACAACCCTGCCGATGGGCATAAGCCTTTTTGTCGTGCGCGGCGAAAAGGCGGAGACTCTGATGACCCGCTCCGGCGACGGGCAGTACGATACTGGCCAGTCCCTTACCGCGCTCAAGGACGTGGTCAACCGGCGCGGCGACAACCATATTTTCACCTGCTCCGACACGGCGCGCGCGCTGTCGGAAAACGGCGCGGCGCTGATATGCGCGCTGCGTCCCGCCTCGCTTGAGGGCTCCGCTTTCACAAGCGACACCAAGGCCGAGGCCACGGCGGTGCCCGACGGCTTCGGCATACTGCGCGGCGGCCGCCTCGTCGGCTTTATCGAGCCCGACGAGGCTCTGTGCGCGGCCATGCTCATTGACAGCGGCATGAGCGCCATAGTGCTCAGCGACGCAGACGGCGGGCTTGTCACCCTCTCGCTTGAGGGCACGGACGTCCGGCTCGAGCCCGCGTGGAACGATGACGGCTCTCTCGAGCGCGTGGACGTAAACGTCTCCGTGCGCGCAAAGCTTGTCGAGCTCAGCCAGTACCACGACACGGCGGACCACGAGCTGCTCACGCTTTTCGGCTCGCTGCTCTCGCAGGAGCTCGAACGGCGCTTTGCCAACCTTCTGAGCATGGAAAATCAGTTTCGGGCGGACTTTCTCGGCCTCGGCGACATGCTGCGCGACCGCGACGCCCTGCGCTTTGACTCCATGCCGCAGTCCTGGGACGAGCTTCTCGGCGGCGTGGATTTCCGCGTGAACGTAGAGGCCAGAGTTGGGCGCACCTCGGATTTGAAAAGCTCGGTAAGTGTTGACGGAGAGGGGGAGTTCGGTGATTCCGGCCAATGACAAAATAAGCGCAAAGCAGCTTTTCGCCGCGGGCTTTATGTGCCAGCTCTCCCCCATAATCCGCCGCGTGCCCGCAAAAACGGCGGAGGCCGCCGGCGGAGGCGCGTGGCTGTCCGTGCTGCTGGCGGCCGCTCCTCTGGCCATCGCGTTTTTCTTCGTGTGCCTGCTCGTCGGCTCGCGTGGGGGCCGCGGCCTCGGCGCGGCGTTCAAGGACGCGCTCGGCAGCGTGCTCGGGCGGATACTGCTTGCCATTTACGGGCTGTGGTTTGTGTTTCTGGCGGCCTTTATTCTGCGCAGCGGCGCCGACCGCTTTATCGGCACGATATACCCCGGCAGCGGGCCTGTGATTTTCGTGGTGGTAATGGCGCTTGCCTGCCTGCCCGCGGCAATGGGCCAGCTCAAGGCCCTCGCCCGCTCGGCGATGCTCTTTCGGCCCGTACTGCTGGTTGTGATGCTCGTGGTGTTCGCCTTTTCCCTGCCGGACGTGCGTCTGGCGGGCATGTGGCAGGTCACGCCGTCGAACGAGTTGGACGTGATGTACGGCAGCTTCAGCGTGTTCGGCCCCATGAGCATATGTATCTATCTCGCCTTCGTCACCGACCAGACCGAGGGAAAAATCAAGCTCTCGGGTCTGGCGGGCTGGCTGCTCGCCGCCCTGGCGGTGGCGGAGCTGATGTGCCTGACCACCATCGGCGTTTTCGGCGCGGAGATGACCGCGCGCCTGAGAAACCCCTTCTTTGCGCTGGTGCGCGACGTGACTATCTTCAACGCGGTCGAGCGCATCGACGCCATAGTCGTGGCCATGTGGGTGTTCTCCGACTTCGTGCTTATATCCCTGCTGCTGTACACGGCGGCAAAAAATCTGCGCATGAGTTTCGGCATGGAGCCCCGGGAGGAAAAGCCAAAGCTGACCGACCTCCGGCGCGGGCGCTGGCTGACCCCCGCGTGCGTCGCGCTGGCCGCGGCCGCCGGCCT
>CATJWA010000364.1 GCA_949744025.1 uncultured Eubacteriales bacterium | reverse complement strand
GGAGAAGGAAATCAGCGTGGGAGAAGCGGCGGCGGAGTGCGGAATGGCGCGCTCAACGTTCCATGATAAGGCTCTTTTGTACGAGAGCATGGCGAGTGCGTGCAGATGAGGAGATAAAAAAGTAAATAAAGAATCGAGGTATCCACGAAGCGGGAGAGCGCATAGTGGATATCTCGGTTTTACAATTCAGAGAGGAAAGACAGGGGTATATCTTCGAGAGATTATGGAGATGCGCCCTGAGCAGGAGTATATCGGATAAGGGTATAAAAGGAAAATCCGAAAAGGTGTACCTTTTCGGATTGACATATTTCTCTCATTATCGTTTAGAGGATAGCACAAAATCTCCCGAAAATCAAGCCCTTTTTTGCTCTCCTGATTCTGCCGCGCGGCCGTCCGAAAAGGTACACAATTACGGATAAGGCAGAGCTTGTGGGGGTGAAGAAGTGGGAATTTCCCTGTATGCGCATAATCAGGCGGCGTACGAGTGCGTATTGTCCATGCTGTGGGAAACAGGAAAAGCCTGCGTAATCCACCCGACCGGCACGGGAAAGTCCTTCATCGGGTTCAAATACTGTGAGGAGCACCCCGAGCAGAGTGTTTGCTGGCTGTCTCCGTCAGAGTATATCTTCAAAACACAATGCGAGAATCTGCTTCTGTCAGGCGCGGGGGTTCCGGGCAACATCACGTTTATGACCTACGCAAAGCTGAGCAACATGTCATGGGCGGAAATGGAGCAATTACATCCCGACGCAATCGTGCTGGATGAATTTCACAGGGGCGGAGCGCCAATGTGGCAGAAGAACCTGAGACATTTTCTGACCATGTATCCCAACGCGAAGCTTATCGGGCTTTCCGCGACAAACGTGCGGTATCTGGACGGACAGCGGGACATGGCGGAGGAGCTGTACGAAAACTGCGTGGCGTCGGAAATGACGCTGGGCGAGGCCATAGTGCGCGGAATTCTGAAGCCTCCGGTGTACGTAACCTGCCTGTACGCGTATCAGGAGGAGCTGAAGCGCTTGGAAGTCCGGATTCAACGTGCAAAGTCGGGAGCAGTTCGTGACAGAGCGGAGAAATATCTTGAAGCGCTGCGCAGGGCTTTGGAGGAAGCGGACGGTCTGGACGAGATTTTCGGAAAGCACATGAGCGCCCGCAACGGGAAGTATCTTGTGTTCTGTGCAAATAAGGAACACATGGACGAGATGATAGAGAAGGTACCGGAGTGGTTTTCAAAGGTGGACAGAGCGCCTCACATTTATCAGGCGTATGCCGAGGACCCGAAAACCGAAGCGGCTTTCCGTGAGTTCAAGAGAGACAGCAGCAGCCACCTGAAGCTGCTGTTCTGCATAGACATGCTAAACGAGGGAGTTCATGTAGAGGACGTGGACGGGGTAATCCTGTTTCGTCCGACAGTCTCCCCAATCATCTACAAGCAGCAGATAGGCAGGGCCTTGAGCGCAAAGAAGAACAAGAGCCCTGTTATCTTTGACATAGTCAACAACTTTGAAAACCTGTACAGCATAGGAGCCATAGAACAGGAGATGGCGGATGCGGTTGAGTATTTCCGCAGCTCCGGCGAGGGAGACAGGATTGCCGCGGAGCATTTTCGCCTGATTGACGAGGTGAGGGACTGCCGGCGTCTGATTGACGAGCTGGAGGAAACGCTTTCCGCCTCCTGGGATACGATGTACAGATATGCCAGGCAGTATTATCGTCAATACGGGAATTTAGAGGTAACAAAGAACTATAAAACTCCGGAGGGCTACTCCCTGGGTATGTGGGTACAGACACAGCGGCGTGTCCGCGCGGGGAGCGTTCCCGGAAAGCTTGGAGAGGAAAGAATCAGAAAGCTGGACGCCATAGGAATGGTATGGGAGCGTATATCGGAGGTGTCCTGGGAGAGGAATCTGACCGAAGCGGAGAAGTACAGGGAGAGATATGGAAACCTGCTTGTTCCGCGCACCTGTGTTTCGGAAAGCGGAGCCGCGCTGGGGGCGTGGATAGCAAGACAGAGACAGGCGCGGAAAAAGGGCGGCCTTACGCAGGAGCAAATCCGGCGGCTTGATGAGCTGGGTATGGTATGGGACGCTGCGGACGAGCTGTGGAGCAGATATTACGCCGCGGCATGCGGCTACCGCGATGCCCACGGAGACTTGGAGGTGCCTGTATCCTATGTTTCCCCGGAGGGAGTAAAGCTTGGAGAATGGATTTCTGTAATCCGAAATAACAGAGGGGGAAGGACGCTCACAGGAAAGCAGGCTCGGGAGCTTGAGGCACTGGGCATGGCGTGGGGCAGCAGGTATGAGCAGCTGTGGGAGGAGGGATACCGTCACGCGGAGGAATACTACAGGGCGAACGGGAACCTGAGAGTGCCGGCAGCGTACCGCTGTGAGGACGGGTATGCGCTTGGGCGCTGGATTGTCCGACAGCGGGCCGCGGCTGACCCAGCGCGCCGGCGGCGGCTGGAGGAAATAGGTATGGTCTGGGAAAAGAAGGACTCATGGGCTGCGCGGTACGCTCTTGCAGAGGAGTATTACAGGCAGCACGGAGATTTGAAGGTTCCCAGGGACTATGTAGTGCAGGGCGTGTGGCTGAATAAGTGGATATCCGAGCAGAGGAAGAAATACCGGACCGGACAGCTGAGCATGGAGCAGATACAGGCGCTCAGCCTCCTGAAAATGGACTGGGAGGGTAAGGCGAGGTCAGGGCGGAGCAGGAAGAACGGAGAATCATTGAGCGCCGAGGTGGCTCTATGATTCGGGAGAACCAGCGGCTGCTCAACCGTCTGAATGTTATAAGTGACGGAGTGCTTATCTACCTGATGCTGCCGCTGGCGTACTGGCTGAGGTTTCATGTGCTGCCAAACGGTGTTGCGACCGTACCGCTGTCCGGATATCTGCGCGTTGGCGTTGGGATTACGCTCGCCGAGCTGTTTACATATGCGGCGTTTGGGTTATATCAATCGTCCCGTAAGACGCGGATACGCGACGAGGTGTCGAAGCTGCTGAGGGCGGGTCTGCTGGATATGCTGCTTCTGCTGGGCTGGCTGTTTCTGGGACACCGGACGCACTACTCGCGCTGGACGCTGGCGCTGTTCTTCCTGCTGAGCTTTGGTACGCTTTCCCTCAAGCGGATTGCGGTGCGCAGAACGCTTTGGGCAATCCGGAGAAGCGGGAGGAACCAGAAGCATGTGCTGATTATAGGCAGCGGACAGATTGCGGGGAAATACCTTGGGGTAATTCAGGCGGACAGGGAATTGGGGTATCAGGCAGTCGGATATATTGCCAAAAAGGCAGCGTCCGGTTTCGGCTCGCCCTATCTCGGAGGATATGAAGCGCTGAAAAAGGTTTTGGAGCGCACGCAGCCGGACGAGGTGGTCTCCGCCATAGAGATGTCGGACTATGAGCTGACGCCGCATATTATTGAGTGCTGTGAAAGCGCGGGAGTGAAGCTGTCGATTGTTCCGTTCTACGCGGATTACATGCCTGCGCATCCGCAGTTTGACGATGTGAGCGGAATACCGCTGATGAATATACGGCGGATACCGCTGGACAACTTTGCCAACGCGTTTGCCAAAAGGGCAATGGACATAGTGGGCGCTCTGCTGATGCTCATTTTGGGTTCCCCTCTGCTGCTGGCATCGGCGATTGGCATCAAGCTTTCGTCTCCAGGACCAATCCTGTTCCGGCAGGTAAGGGTGGGGCGAAACAGGAAGCGGTTTACGCTGCTGAAGCTGCGGACGATGAGGATAAATGCGGAGGAAACTTCCGCATGGAGCCGGAAAGAGGACAGCCGGCGTACACGCTTTGGCTCTATCCTACGTAAGCTGTCCATAGATGAGCTGGTCCAGGCGGTTAATGTCCTGCGCGGCGAGATGAGTCTGGTAGGACCGAGGCCGGAGCTGCCGAAGTTTGTGGACCGGTTCAAGGAGGAGATACCGCTGTACATGGTGAGG
>CATJWA010000363.1 GCA_949744025.1 uncultured Eubacteriales bacterium | reverse complement strand
TTGGCCGGAGCTCACGGGCGAACCGGACGACTTCACCACGGAGCGCTCTCAGCCGGCGGCGGCTCCTCTCTGGCGTGGGTATACGGCGTCATTTTCCCGATCATCGCTGGTGACGTGGATTTAACTGATGTTACATTATAACCGCAAAGCGACGGAATATCAAGTTTAAAATTGACTAATTTTGTCGGACAGGATATAATGTGAAATATAATTAATAGATATTAAACAGCACTGTTTGTCCTTACATCCGGACAGGCACCGGAAGGGAGCGGGGTCATGATTCTATCCAATTCGGCGTTTATGCGCAGAGCGGACGAAACCGCGATAAAGGGAATGGGCATAGCGTCAACGCTGCTGATGCAGAACGCGGCCGAGCACCTGGCCGAAGCGGCGCAGGCGCTTGCGCGGGGGAAAAAGAACGCGTATATCTTCTGCGGAGCCGGCAACAACGGGGGCGACGGAGTGGCCGCCGCGGCCTATCTTCTGCGCCGCGGCTTTGAGACGCGGGTGCTGCTGTGCGGAAAAAGGCGCGGCATGAGCCCCGACACGCGCGAGATGGTGCGCCGGCTTGAAAAGCTCGGCGGAAGCGTTGAGGACTTCGACCCCGACGAGCGGGACCTTGCCGAGCGCCTGAACGCCGCGGGCGTGATAATAGACGCCATATTCGGCATAGGGCTCAACCGCGAGGTGACGGGACCCGCGTCAGAGGCGATACGGCTTATAAACGCCGCTCGCGCGCCGGTGGTGTCGGCGGACATACCAAGCGGCGTGGATGCGGACACGGGTCAAATTATGGGCATGGCCGTGCGCGCGGACGTGACGGTGACCTTTTCCATGGCCAAGATTGGCCACTTTGCCGAGCCGGGCTGCACCTGCTGCGGCAGGGTGGAGGTCTGCGATATCGGACTGCCACAGACACTGCTTGAGCAGGCGAGAACGAGCACCCGAGCCATGCTCGACGGGGAAGTGCGCCTGCCGCGGAGAAATCCGCTCGCGCACAAGGGAGACTACGGCCGTGTGCTCATAGCCGGCGGCTGCGTGGGCTACACCGGCGC
>CATJWA010000362.1 GCA_949744025.1 uncultured Eubacteriales bacterium | reverse complement strand
TTTTCCGCCTCATCCCCGAACAGCTCGCAGGTGAAGGGGCCCTCGCCAACACAGCTTGAGTATGCCTTCATTATTCCTATACTCTCGTCAAGCGTGTACTGCGGCACGCCCGCGCCCACGGGGGCATAGGCGGCAATCGTAGAGGACGCGGAGGTGTAGGGGTAAATGCCGAAGTCAATGTCGCGCAGGGCTCCGAGCTGGGCCTCAAACATGACGGATTTGTCCTCAATTACCGCTTTGTCCAGATACTCGGAGGTGTCACAGATATACTCGCGCCAGGGCGCGCCGTACTTCTCCAGCCAGGCGAGCATCTCCTTATAGTCCACCGGCTCATGGCCGTAGCCGCGCTCAACCGTGAGGTTTTTCCACTCGCACAGGTCCTTCATGCGGCCCGCGAGCGTGTCGAGATGCAGCAGGTCCCCCATACGCAGGGCCTTTTTCATGTACTTGTCCGAGTACACGGGCGAGATGCCGCGGCGGGTGGAGCCAAACTTCTTGTCGGCCAGCCGGTCCTCCTCGAGCTCGTCAAGCAGCTTGTGGTAGGGCATACAGATTGTGGCCCTGTCGCTTATCTTCAGGTGCTCGGGCGTTATCTCAATCCCGCCGTCGCGCAGGCTCTGAACCTCTTTGCACAGGTGCTCCAAATCAATGACCATGCCGGGACCCATTATATTCACGGTTTCCGGACGCAGGATACCGGACGGCAGCAAATTGAGAATGAATTTACCCCTCTCATTGACGACGGTGTGGCCGGCGTTGTTGCCGCCCTGATAGCGCATTACAATGTCGTACTTACCGGAGAGCAAATCGACCATGCGGCCCTTTCCCTCGTCTCCCCAGTTTGTTCCAACGATTGCTGTTAACATGACTTTTTCTCCCTTTCCCTAAGCATTTAAACTTTTATATCTGCCTCGCAGCCTATCTCGTCCTTATATTTGTCCAGCAACGGCCTTACAATCTCGCGCAGATACGTCTCTGTCTGCGCCTCGGCCATGCCGGTGAAGGTCTTCGGGTCGGTAAGCGTTTCAAGCTCCGCGTCGGTAAGGCCGAAGGTGTCGTCGGCCATGACCCGCTCAAGCAGGTCGTTGTCCCCGCCGCTGAGCTTGACCTTCTCCGCGGCCTTGACCGAGTGGCGGCGGATGGCCTCGTGCAGGGCCTGACGGTCGCCGCCCTTGTTCTTGACGCAGTACATGAGTATATTTTCTGTTGCCATGAAGGGCAGCTCCGCGCGCAGGTGCTTTTCCATCACCGCGGGGTAAACGCGCAGGCCGCTTATGACGTTGATATACAGCGCCAGCACGCCGTCGGTGGCTAAAAACGCCTCTGGTATGCTCAGCCTGCGGTTGGCCGAGTCGTCGAGCGTGCGCTCAAACCACTGGGCCGAGGCCGTAATGGCCGCGTTCTGCAAATCGTTTATCACGTAGCGGGACAGGGAGGCTATGCGCTCGCTGCGCATGGGGTTGCGCTTGTAGGCCATGGCCGAGGAGCCAATCTGCTTGTCCTCAAACGGCTCGTCCACCTCCTTGAGATGGCTCAGCAGCCGGATATCGTTTGAAAACTTCGTCGCGCTCTGGGCGATGCCGCTGAGCACCTGCAAAACAAAAAAGTCCACCTTGCGCGTATAGGTCTGTCCGCTGACGCTCTGGCAGCGCTCAAAGCCCATCTTCGCCGCGATTCTGCGCTCAAGCTCCACGACCTTCTCCTTGTCCCCGTCGAACAGCTCCAAGAAGCTGGCCCCCGTCCCCGTGGTGCCCTTGCAGCCGAGCAGTCTTAAATTGGCAAGCTGAAACTCAAGCTGCTCCAGGTCGCATACGAGGTCGTTTATCCACATCGTGGCGCGCTTGCCTACCGTTGTCGGCTGAGCCGCCTGAAAGTGCGTGTAGGACAGCGTGGGCAGACCCTTGTTCTTTTCCGCGAAATCGCACAGCGCGGCAATGGCGGTCAGCAGCATTCTGCGTATGCGCCGCAGTCCCTCGCGCATGAGTATTATGTCCGTGTTGTCCCCCACGTAGCAGGAGGTCGCGCCTAAGTGGATTATGGGCTTTGCCTCCGGGCAGGCCTCGCCATAGGTCAGCACGTGGGCCATGACGTCGTGGCGTACCTCGTGCTCGCGGGCGGCGGCGAAGTCGTAATCTATGTCGTCAATGTGCGCCCTGAGCTGTTCAAGCTGCTCCTCGGAGATATCCAGCCCTAACTCCCGCTCGCTCTCGGCTAAGGCAATCCACAGCCGCCGCCAGGTGGAAAACTTGGTGTCGTCCGAGAACAGGCGCTTCATCTCCTCGCTGGAATAGCGCAGGCAAAGGGGATTCTGATAAAATTCATGCTGCATTGTACGTACCTCGCTTATATTTGAAATCTTGATTTAACTGTCCTTACGCTCAAGGGCGGCCCTGACCAGTCCCAGAAACAGCGGGTGCGGCCTGTTCGGCCGGCTTTTAAACTCGGGGTGAAACTGCACTCCCACAAAGAACGGATGAGCGCTCAGCTCCACGGCCTCTACAATGTGCCCGTCCGGCGACAGGCCGCACAGCGTCAGTCCCACGCGGGAGAGCACGTCGCGGTATTCGTTGTTGAACTCATAGCGGTGGCGGTGCCGCTCATGCACAAACCGGCTGCCGTAGCAGCGCTCCATCACCGTACCGTGGACTATCGTGCAGGGATAGGCCCCGAGGCGCAGGGTGCCGCCCTTGTCCACGCTCTCGCTCTGCTCGGGCAGGAAGTCAATGACCCTGTGCTCAGACTCCGGTGCAAACTCACCCGAGTTTGCGTCGTCCCAGCCGCATACGCTGCGGGCGAACTCAATAACCGCCGCCTGCATACCGAGACAGATTCCGAGGAAGGGTACGCCGTTTTCCCGCGCGTAGCCCGACGCGGCTATCTTGCCCTCGACTCCCCTGCCGCCGAAGCCGCCGGGCACCAGCACGCCGCCGCAATCTCCGAGCAGCTCACCGGCGTTTTCCCGCGTGACGCCCTCGCTGTCAATCCACTCAATCTCCACCTGCGCTCCCAAGGCGTATCCCGCGTGGCGCAGGGCCTCGGCCACGGACAGGTAAGCGTCATGAAGCTGCACGTACTTGCCCACCAGCGCGATTTTAACGGTGTGGGAGGCGCTTTTGACCCGCCGGAGCATGTCCAGCCAGTCGCCAAGCTCCGGCTCCGGCGCGTCAATTCCCAGCTCGCGGCAGACTATGGCCGAGAAATTCTGACGCTCGAGCATCACCGGCGCTTCGTAGAGTATGGGCAGCGTCACGTTCTCAATAACGCAGTCGGGCTTCACATTGCAGAACAGGGCAATCTTCCTGAATAAAGAGCTCTCCAGCGGCTCGTCGCAGCGCAGGACAATGATGTCGGGGCTTATGCCCATTCCGCGCAGCTCCTTCACCGAGTGCTGTGTGGGCTTGGACTTGTGCTCCCCGCTTCCGTGGAGATACGGCACCAGCGTAACATGGATGTACAGGCTGTTTTCCCGCCCGACCTCAAGCCCCACCTGACGTATCGCCTCTAAAAACGGCTGGCTCTCAATGTCGCCGGTTGTACCGCCTATCTCGGTTATCACCACGTCCGCGCCGGTCTTTTTTCCCACAGCGTAGATAAAATTTTTTATCTCATTTGTAACGTGCGGTATAACCTGAACCGTCTCGCCCAGAAACTCGCCGCGCCGCTCCTTGTTCAATATGTTCCAGTATACCTTACCTGTGGTCAAATTGGAATACTTATTTAAGTCTTCGTCGATAAATCTTTCATAATGACCCAAATCAAGGTCCGTTTCCGCCCCGTCCTCGGTCACATATACCTCTCCGTGCTGGTAAGGGCTCATAGTTCCGGGGTCCACGTTTATGTAAGGGTCAAGCTTCTGCGCGGCCACCCTCAGTCCCCGCGCCTTCAAAAGCCGCCCCAAAGACGCCGCCGTTATTCCCTTTCCCAGTCCCGACACCACTCCGCCGGTGACAAATACGTATTTTCTCTGTCTCT
>CATJWA010000361.1 GCA_949744025.1 uncultured Eubacteriales bacterium | reverse complement strand
CGTCTCCCATACGCACCACCTCCCTTCTCAGGGAAGTGACTAACCGCCTACTGCAACGGCACCCTTACCCCTATTCAGGGGCATCTTTATTTTAAACTATTTGCCGAATTCTGTCAATGTTTTTCGCACCAACGCAAAATGCAAGCACATCACAAGCGCCCCGCCCCTTACCGGGTCGGGGCGCTTTATTTTCGCGGGGCTCAGGCGTGATAGCACCCTCCGCCGATAAACTCGCGCATCAGCGACGTTTTCGGCACGTCGTCGGAGGGAATCGGCAGGAAATAATTGAGGAATTTCAGCAGGCGCTTTGCCTCCGTGTACTCCGGACAGTCGCGCGGGATGCCGAACAGCAGCGGCTGGACATAGGGCTTGAGCAGCGAGGTCTCATATACAAGCGCCGAGTTGAAGATTACGTCCGCGCTGTCCTGGAAGGGGAAAATATTCCTCTCCTCGCCGCGGCGCACGGAGGGCCACATCTTTATCGTAGCCTGCGCGCCGTAGCCGCGGGTGCGCGCGTCGCGCTCTATGCGCCGGAGCAGACGCGCGTCCGTCGTCGGCACGCGGTTGTGCGCGTCTATGTTTATCGTGGTCAGGCAGCTTATGTACACCTTATACTTGCTCTCGCGCGGCAGGGCATGGGAAAACTCATCGTTAAGGCAGTGTATTCCCTCGATAACCAGCACGTCGTCGGGGCCGAGCCGGAGGAAATTCCCGTTATACTCGCGCATACCCTTCTTGAAATTGTACTGCGGCAGCTCCACGCGCTCGCCGTGCAGCAGGCGCGTCATGTCGCGGTTGAAGCCCTCCACGTCCATGGCTCCCAAGCACTCGAAGTCGTACTCGCCGTTTTCGTCGCGCGGGGTGTCCTCGCGGTTTCTGAAATAGTTGTCCGTGGCGATGGCGTGGGGCCGCAGTCCGCAGGCGATAAGCTGGGTGGACAGGCGGTGGGAAAAGGTCGTTTTGCCCGAGGAGGACGGGCCCGCTATCATGACAAAGCGCACGTCGCGGCGCTTTGCAATCTCCTCGGCAATGTCGCCTATTTTCTTTTCCATCATGGCCTCGTTGGCCAGAATTATCTGCCGCGCGCCGCCGTGGGAAATCGCCGTGTTCAGTCCCGCGACGTTCGCCGCGCCAAGCGCCTCGGAGCGCAGCGAGGAATCGTAAAGCTCCCGGAACACCTTGTACGACGGCTGGAAGGGGCCGACAACGCTCGGGTCGGCCTGGGCAGGCAGGCGCAGAATAAATCCGCTTTCAAACGGCTCGAGCGCGAAAACCCGCACATAGCCCGTGTCGGGGACCATGTAGCCGTAGAAATAATTGGCAAAGCCGTCAAGCGTGTAGATGTTGACATGGGAGTTTATGCGGAAGCCCAGAAGCTGGGCCTTGTAGTGCAGTCCCTCCTTTTCAAACAGCTCCGCGGCGTCCTCGGTGCTCAGCGCCGACTTTTTAATCGGCAGCTTCGCCTCGGATATCTCCCGCATACGCGCCTCCACCCTTTCCAGCAGCTTTCCGTCAAGCGTGAAATCGCCGCTGGCCTGGATAAACAGCGCGTTGCTTATGGAGTACTCCACGGAAAGGCGCTCCACCCGCTCGCGGCCCACCGTGTCGTAAAAGGCCTTGAGCATGACAAACACCGCGCTGCGCTCATAGGTCTGCTTGCCCGGCTTATCCGCGGCGGTTATAAAGCGGAGCGTGCAGTCCCTGTCCAGGGTTTTGTGCAGCTCGCAGAGCTTGTTGTCCCTGTCCGCGAGCAGGATATCATACTTATAGCGGTCCTGAAAATCAGCGGCCAGCGTCCTGTACGGCGTGCCCGCGGGGTAGGAATACTCCTTCCCGTCAACAATGACCCTGACCATTTTTGTTTTATCCATGTATATCGGCCTCCTTGTGCTTAAGTTTTGGCTTGTTCGTCGATATTATCCTGATTCCATCTCTATAATAAGGAATTTTCGTCGAAATTGCAATAGTCAAAAGGCCTTATTTGTATCATCTCTCATCATAACGCGCGAGGTGCGCATGTACAGCGCGCCCACAAGGGCGGTGGAAAGCAGGTCGGCCGCCGGCTGGGCCCAGACCAGCCCGGTCACGCCGAAGGCCGCCTCGAGGATAAACATCGCGGGGATGTATATCAGCCCCTGGCGGCTGAGGTTGGTGATAAGCGCCGGCGACGCCGCACCAACGGCCTGGAGCGCGTTGATAAGCACAAAAAACACGCCGAACAGAAAGCTGGTGGTAAGCAGAATGTCAGTAAAGTGCACCGCGTAGTCAAACGCGTCCGGCTGCGTGAGAAACACGCCCACCATCTGCCGGCGCAGCAGATAGCACAGGGCCGTCATCGCCGCGCCGAGGCACAGCGCGAACAGCAGTGAAAAGCGCATGGTCTTTTTGAACCGCTCCCACAGCCGCGCGCCCACACAGAAGCCCAGCAGCGGCTGTACGCCCTGTCCGAAGCCGGTGCATATCATGCAGGCAATCATCGTCACCTTCATCGCCACGCCGATGCCCGCCAGCGCCATGTCGCCGTAGCCGGCCATCCGCGCGTTGACAATAATCTGCGACAGACTCATCATCAGTGAGCCGAGCGAGGCCGGAACGCCGATTGCCAGCACTCCGGAGCAGATTCCGTTTTTTATGGAAAAGTCCCGCGGGCGGATGCTCAGACCGGACTGTCCACGCAGGAAATACAGGATGTAGTACACCGCGCCGGCCGCATTTCCGATTACCGTCGCCACGGCGGCGCCGGCTATGCCCCAGTCAAGGGTCAGAATCATTATCGGGTCGAGCACAATGTTGAGCAGATTTCCCAGCACCTGACCCATCATCGCCCTGCCCGGCTGTCCCTCCGCCCTGATAACGTTGGAGTAGCAGTTTGACACGAGCACGAACGGTCCGCCGCAGGACACAATCACAAGATAGGTCTTTGCCGGCTCCCAGGTGTCGCTGCTCGCGCCGATGAGCCTTAGTATGCCGTCCATGAACAGCAGAAAAACGGCGGACAGCACGACCCCCACGGCAACGCAGCTCCACATGCAGAACGAGCACACCTTTTTCGCGTACTCCGGCTCTCCCCTGCCCAGCGCGCGTGAGATAACCGAGGTCCCGCCGATTCCGAACACCGTCCCAAAGGCCATGAAAATCAGAAACACCGGCGTCGCCAGCGATACCGCCGCCACCAAAATATCGCTGTGCGTCCGTCCGATGAAGAAGGTGTCCGCCAGGTTGTACACCAGCACCATGAGCATCGCCGCCATGGCGGGCAGGGCGTTTTTCAGCACCGCCTTCGGCACCGGGGTATTTACAAATACATCAGCCGCAGTTTTTTCGTTCATTTATAACCCTCCTTTAATCATAAACAGGCAAAAATTCAAACCCAGACTGTCAATCGTTTGCTTTCGTTTTCTTTATTAAAAATCAACGCCTCGAGGCGTTGATTTTATTTACTCAGTCCAGCCCGCCGCATATTTTTTCAAGCAGGGCGCAGAAAATACCCCGCTCCGTGCGCGTAAGCGGTGAAAACAGCCGGTCCTGCGACGCACGCATACCCTCCCGCGCCTGCTCGACTCGCTCGGCGCCTGCGGCGGTTATGCTCACAAGCTTAATCCGCCTGTCCGACGCGTCTCCTGAGCTTTGCACAAAGCCCTTCTGCTCCAGACGCACAATAATCCCTGCGGCCGTGGACTGCGCCACGTGCAGGCTCTGTTCCAGTTCCTTGAGGGAAAGCCGCTTTTCCGGCGCGCGGTCGAGCTCCATCAGGGTTTCAAGCTGCGCCACCGTCATGTTCTGCCCGCGCATGGCGTTATTGGCGTTTTTACGCAGCTCCTCGCTTATACGCTTGATAAACTTTCCGCAGGCAAGCTCCTCGTCCATACCACATACCTCCTAATGTAGACAATATAGCATAGTTTCTGCAAAATGTCAATAGCATACGCTTAATTTCTTCAAAATTAAGCGTATATCCTCAAGCGCAAACAAGCGCCCGCTTTGCTTTATTGCTCCG
>CATJWA010000360.1 GCA_949744025.1 uncultured Eubacteriales bacterium | reverse complement strand
GGTGGAGCACATGCATCCAGTAATTGCACCATTTATGGCCCAAAAACGCCTCGGACTGGGCGATTTCATTGGTGTGGTGGGGAAAGGCATTGTCTATACCGCCGCAGTGGATGTCGAGGTCTTCTCCAAGGTGCTTTATGGCGATGCCGGAGCACTCGATATGCCAGCCGGGGTAGCCCACGCCCCAGGGGGAGTCCCACTTCAGGGCCTGGTCCTCGAATTTGCTCCTGGTGAACCAGAGCACGAAGTCGTTTTTGTTGCGCTTGTTCTCGTCGGCCTCCACGCCCTCGCGCACGCCGACAGCAAGGTCGTCCTCGTTGAAGTCATTGAAAATGTAGTAGCGCTCGAGCCTTGAGGTGTCGAAATAGACGTTGCCGCCGGCAAAGTAGGCGTAGCCGGTGTCCATAAGGCGCGAGACAATCTTGATATACTCGCCGATGCAGTTGGTGGCGGGCTCCACCACGTCGGGGCGCTTGATGTTCAGCTTTCGGCAGTCGTCAAAGAAAGCGTCGGTGTAAAACTGCGCGATTTCCATCACGCTCTTGTGCTCGCGCTTTGCGCCCTTGAGCATTTTGTCCTCGCCCTCGTCGGCGTCGGAGGTGAGGTGGCCGACGTCGGTGATGTTCATTACGCGCTTGACGTTGTAGCCGGCGTAGCGCAGGTATTTTTCCAAAATATCCTCCATGATGTAGGAGCGCAGGTTGCCGATGTGGGCGAAGTGGTAAACCGTCGGTCCGCAGGTGTACATCTTCACAATGTCGGGGCTGTTGGGGACAAAGTCCTCCTTTTTGCGTGTGGCTGAGTTGTACAGCTTCATTTTTGGTATCTCCTTTCAGGAAAAAGTGGCAAAGCCGCTTTTTCGACACGCCGGTGCAGTCATTTGTTTTCCATGCTCTTTATAATGCGGTCAAGCTGCTGGCTGAGGCTTTGCAGCTCGGCGGTTATCGGGTCGGCGACGCTTATCTGGTCCACCTCGGCGGCGTAGCTGTGCTGCGTGTCCTCCGCGCTCTCGGCGCGGCGCACCACCTTGGCCGGCACGCCGACGGCGGTGCAGTTCGGGGGTATTTCGGTCAGCACGACGCTGCCGGCGGCGATGCGGCTGTTGTCACCGACCTTGAAGGGTCCGAGGACCTTCGCCCCCGTGCCGATGAGCACATTGTTGCCGATGGTGGGGTGGCGCTTGCCGTGGTCCTTGCCCGTGCCGCCGAGGGTTACGCCGTGGTAGATAAGGCAGTCGTCCCCGACCTCGGCGGTCTCGCCAATGACGACGCCCATGCCGTGGTCAATCACCAGCCGGCGGCCTATTTTCGCGCCGGGGTGAATCTCTATGCCGGTTTTCTTACGGCTGCGCTGGGAGATGAAGCGGGCTAAAAATTTAAGGTTGTGCTCATAGCACCAGTGGGCTTTGCGGTGGCTGCGCACCGCCTTTACGCCGGGGTAGAGCAGAAGTATTTCAATTCCGCTGCGGGCAGCGGGGTCGCGCGCCTTGTAGGCGGCGATGATTTCACGCAAGTCGTTAAACATGTCCGTCCTTTCCAAGCTGCGAGAGACCGCGGGGCATGGCCCAAAAGCAAAAACGCCTCCCATGGGCTTTCGCTCCCATGAGAGGCGTCGTTTTCAAGACGCGGTTCCACTCTCGCTTATAACTTTCCGGCATTCACCGAGGCCGGCCTTAACGCGGCCGCTCACGCGGGGGCATTTCCTCCCCCGACGGCTCCGGGGCGCATTTCAAACCGCATTCCGACAGCCCCGCTTCCAGCCTCAGACGGAGCCTCTCTGTACCGGAAAGGTCGGTTCTACTCTCCCTTTCATCGCCATTGGATATTCATGCGAATAGATATTAACATGTCCTCAAGCCGCTTGTCAAGCGCTATCTCTGAAAAGCCTCGCAGAGTTCGCGCCCGAAGGCGCGAATAAAGACAAATCGTTTTTTGTCAGGACATGTGCCTGACAAAAAACACTCTGCGCGCAGCGTGCCGTGCGAGCGCAGCGAGTGCGCGTAGCGGAGCGAGGCCATTTCAAATGAGAGGGCGCAAAGCGGTCTCTCATTTGAGCCGTCAAGCGGATTTGAACACATCTTTGTTCTTTACAAGATATTCCGCGCCGGAGTAAAGTGTGCTGACCAGAATCACGGTCTGACACAGCAGATTCAGCCAGCGCAGGGGCACGACGAGCATCAGGCACAGGCACACCATGGTCGAGGCGGTCTTGACCTTACCGCTCCAGCCCGCGGCGATAACCCTGCCCTGCTCCACGGCCACAAGGCGCATACCCGACACGGCGAACTCCCGCAGCAGCACCAGAGCCAGCACCCAGCCGTACATCTCCCCGACCTCGACAAAATAGCACATGGCCGCCATGACCAGCATCTTGTCTGCCAAGGGGTCCATGAATTTGCCGAAGTCGGTTATCTGGTTGCAGTGCCGGGCGATGTAGCCGTCGAGCAGGTCCGTCAGGCTGGCGAGGACAAACACGGCAAGAGCCGCCCAGCGGCAGCCGGGGAAGCCCAGATACAGCAGTATCAGAAATATGGGTATAAGCAGCACCCGCAATATTGTAAGTTTGTTGGCAGTAGTCATTTGAAAACACCTCATATAATAAGCCTCGCAGAGTTCGCGCCCGCAGGCGCGAATGAAGTTTAATCGTTTTTTGTCAGGACATGCGCCTGACAAAAAATACTCTGCGTGGAGCGCGCGTCGTCATTCTTTGCCGCCGGCGGCAAAGAATGTAAGGCGCGTAGCGAAGCGAAACATTTTCAAAAAAGAGACTATGTCTCTTTTTTGATTCCTAAAAGCTCGCCGTCCATCATACCGGTTATCAGCACATCAACAAAATCTCCGGGCTCGCACTCGCCTTCGAAATACACGGTGCCGTCGATATCCGGAGAGTCGGCGTAGCTGCGGCCGGTCAGATACGGTCCCTCGCTTCCGGTGCACAGCACGCGGAGCGTTTGTCCCACGCGGGAGGCGCAGTAGTCGTCCATTATGCCGGCCTGAAGCTCCATTATGAGCCCGGCGCGGCGCGCGGCCTCCTCCTCTGAGCAGCGGCCGGGCATCTCCGCGGCGGGGGTCCCTTCCTCGGGAGAGAAGGGGAAAACGCCCACGCGCTCGATTTTAGCCTCGCGCAGAAACTGGCACAGCTCCTCAAATTCTTCATCGCCCTCTCCGGGCAGTCCGGCGATGATGCTTGTGCGCAGGACAAGGCCCGGCACGCGCTCGCGCAGCTTTTTGAGGAGCTGCCATATCTCCGCGCCCGTGCCGCGGCGGTTCATCGCTCGGAGGATGCGGTCATTTATGTGCTGGATGGGTATGTCGAGATACTTCACAAGCTTGTCGTTGCGCGCTATCTCGTCTATCAGCCCGTCGTCAAAGGAGTCGGGGTAGAGGTAGTGCAGGCGCATCCACTCGATTCCGTCAATTCCCGACAGCTCGCGGCACAATTCCGCCAGGGCTCGGCGTCCGTAAAGGTCCGTGCCGTAGCGGGTTATGTCCTGGGCGATGACTATAAGCTCCTTCACGCCCGACTCGGCCAGAGCGCCGGCCTCGGCGATGATGTTCTCCATTGGCCGGCTGCGGTAGCGCCCGCGTATCGACGGTATCGCGCAGAAAGCGCAGCGGTTGTCGCAGCCCTCGGCGATTTTTATGTAGGCCCAGCCGGGGCCGGTGGTGATAAAGCGGCCCACCTCGTCCACGGGGGCGTTTTTGTCTCCGAAGCGCTCGGAGTGTCCGATGCTGAGCGTCTCGGAGACGACGGAGACAATTTCGGCAAAGCTGCCCACGCCGACCATGGCGTCCACCTCCGGCAGGTCCGACGCTATCTCGGCGCGGTAACGCTCCGGAAGGCAGCCGGTGACGATAATTTTGCCCAGGCGGCCCTGCTTTTTCAGCTCGGCCATCTCCAGAATGTTGTCTATAGCCTCGCTCTTGGCGTCGTCTATGAAGCCGCAGGTGTTGATTATAACCGCGTCCGCGCCGTCAAAGTCCGAGGTCAGCTCATAGCCCGCGTCGGACAGCAGGCAGAGCATCTGCTCGCTGTTTATGAGGTTTTTCGCGCAGCCAAGGGAGATAAGGGCGATTTTTTCGTTTGACATTTGTTTTTCCTTTTTAGCGTTTTTAGTTGAGATTGTACGATTTGATTATTGCTGGAGCGGGAGTATTTCGCTCCTGCGGGAGCGACTTACTTTTCCCTTGTGGGAAAAGTAAGCAAAAGCACACCAGGGGAGGGGACCCTTCCGAAGGGGTCCCCTCCCCTGGACTCCTCCCTCCGCGACGGCCAAAGGGGGCTGCGGCCCCCGTTTGGATTCCCCCAGGGGACACGGGGGACTTCAGGCTCGATGCTTTGCGGCATCGCGGGGGTTAGACTTCGTTGACGCTGCGCCAGCGTTCTATTGCTTCTTTTATTTCCTGCCAGCCGAAGCCGCGGCGGGCGAGGGCGGCGGTGGCTTTTTGTATGGCGGCGCGGTCGTCGGGGTCAGTGCCGCGCAGGCGTTTTTCAAGCAGGCGGTCAAGCTCGCCGTCCTGCTCCGGAAGCTGCTCAAGAGCCTCGTCCCAAAGCTCGCGCGGCACCTTGCGGCGGTAGAGCTCGTCGCGTATGCGCCGCCGGCCGTAGCCGCGCGCGGCGTAGTGCCGGACGGTCATGGCCGCGTAGTCCGCGTCGTTGAGAAAGCGCAGGCCCAGCAGGTACTCCACGCAGGCGGCCGCGTCGCGCTCGCTCTCGCCCTTCTCCACAAGCCGGTCGTACAGCTCGCGGCAGCTCATGGGTCGGGCGGAGATTATGCGCATGGCTCGCAGCTTCGCGCGCTCGAGGCGGGACGCGTTGGTAATTTCGTCCAGCTCCCCGGCGCTGAGCTCGCGCCCGGCGTACAGGGAGCAGTCTGTGACGACGGCCAGCGTGGTTTTGACAACGCTGCCGTCGTCGAGCACGAGCACATACCGCTCGCCGTGGGTCTGTTTTAGCTCTGTGATGGTCATGCCGTTCTCCGATTAATTTACCTCGTAGAGTTCCGCCGCCGCAGCGGCGGAATAAATTTCAAATCGTTTTTTGCGGCGGCGTGTACGTCGCAAAAAACACTCTGCGCGGAATGAGGGTCGAACCGTTTGCCGCCTCCGGCGGCAAACGGCGAGGCGTAGAATGGAGCGAATCCCCCTCAAATGAGAGGCCGCGAAGCGGCCTCTCATTTGACTTGTTTTACCCTTCAAACTCGTCGGCGCTGATGTCGATAGCCCTCCCGGCGGCCTGGGCGGCCTTGCGGGCCTGGGGGGTCAGGAGCTTGTAGGCGTTTTCACGTATCTGCTGCTCTATGCCGGCGCAGACCTCGGGGTTGGCCTTGAGATATTCCTTGACGCTGTCGCGGCCCTGAACCCGCTGCTCGCCCACGGTGAACCACGCGCCGGCTTTATCTATCAGCTCCAGCTTTACGCCCAAGTCCACAATTTCGCCGACCTTGCTTATACCCTCGCCGTAGATAATGTCAAACTCCGCCTCCTTAAAGGGAGGGGCGACCTTGTTTTTGATAACCTTTGCCTTGGTGCGGTTGCCTATCATCTCGCCGTTGACCTTGAGAGTTTCCACACGGCGCACGTCTATGCGCACGGAGGCAAAGTATTTCAGCGCGCGGCCGCCGGGCGTGGTTTCGGGGCTGCCGTACATCACGCCTATCTTCTCGCGGAGCTGGTTTATGAACACGACTATGCAGTTGGTTTTCGATATAGTGCCGGCAAGCTTGCGCAGGGCCTGGCTCATGAGCCGGGCGACCACGCCGACAGAGGAGTCGCCCATTTCGCCCTCAAGCTCGCTGCGGGGCAGCAGTGCGGCGACGGAGTCCACCACCACCACGTCGATGGCGCCGGAGCGCACAAGCGACTCGGTTATGTCCAGCGCCTGTTCGCCGGTGTCCGGCTGGGATATGAGCAGATTGTCTATATCCACGCCGAGGGCGCGGGCATAGGCCGGCTCGAGCGCGTGCTCAACGTCGATAAACGCGACCTCGCCGCCCTCCTTCTGGGCAGAGGCGAGAATGTGCAGCGCCAGCGTGGTTTTGCCCGAGGACTCGGGGCCGTATATCTCCACGATTCTCCCGCGCGGAACGCCGCCTATGCCGAGGGCCAGGTCCAGCGACAGCGAGCCGGTGGACACCGCGGCCACGTTCACGGGTATGTCGTCGCCCAGGCGCATGATAGCGCCCTTGCCGTAATTCTTCTCTATCTGCGCCAGCGCGGTTTCCAGAGCCTTTTTCTTGTCCTCCGCCTGCCCGTGCTGGGTTATCGGAGCCTTTTTCTTTTCCGCCATTTTGCACCTCTTATATTTCCTGTTTTATATTCTTCCGAAAACAACGCGCTCAATTCCCGCGGTGTCGGGTACTTTTTCCATGCCCTTGAAGCCGGCAAGGCGCATGAGCTTGACCACCTCGTCCGCCTGAGTTTCGCCGACCTCGAAAATAAGGTGGGAGGCCGTGCGCAGCAGGTCCTTCCAGCGCTTGAGCACGGCGCGGTAAAAATCCAGCCCGTCGCTCCCGCCGTCCAGCGCCCAGACGGGCTCATAATCCCGCACGGATATGTCCAGAGACGGTATCTCGTCCGTGCGGATATACGGGGGGTTGCACACAATCATGTCAAAGCTGCCGAGACGAATCGGGGGCTGCTCGGTTATGTCCGCCTCGACGCACAGCACGCGGTCGTCCAGACCGTTGAGCGCGGCGTTGCGCTTTGCAAGGCGCACGGCCTCGGCGCTGTTGTCAATAAGCACCGCGCGCGAGGCAGGCAGCTCGTGGGCTATCGCGCAGCCGATGCAGCCGCTGCCCGTGCACAGGTCGAGCACGCGCGCGTCATTTTTCCGGCCGCGCAGAAGACTCAGCGCGGTGTCAACAAGCACCTCCGTGTCCGCGCGGGGGATGAGCACGTCGCGCGTAATCTCCATCGGCAGACCGTAAAACTCCCAGCTCTCGGTTATATAGGCCACCGGCTCGCCGGCAAGACGGCGCTCCAGAAAGCTCTCGGCCAGCTCGGAGACCCTGTCGGAGGTGTACAGCGACAGGTCCTGCAAAAGCTTCGCAGGGGTTTTGTCCGCCGCGTGCGCAACCATAAGACGGGCCTCAAGGCCGTAAGCCTCAATTCCCGCGTCCCGCAGCCGGCGGCGAATATCTATATAAAGTTGGCTGTAGGTCTTTGCCATTTTTCATCCTCCCGCCGACATCAACGGTTTTTTCTTTACCAGGTGTCCGCGCCCTCCTGCTCCGGAATAACCAGTCTGAGCGCCTCGATGGCGCACTCCATCATGCCGTCGTCGGGCTCGTTCGTGGTCAGGTGCTGAAGCTGCTTGCCCGGCCATGCCAGAACGGCGGAAAGGGCGTTGTCATGCCGGCCGACCCAGCGGTTTATCTCGTAGGTTATGCCTACAATGACCGGCAACAGAATGAGCTTGGACAGCACGCGCACCAGCGCCGCGGCAAGACCCGTAAGAGCCGTTACCGCGGGAATCAGCGACAGCACCCAGGTCATGAAGGACACCACGAAGATGCTGATTATCATTATCACAACCAAAAAGCTTGTGCCGCAGCGGGGGTGAAAGCGGCTCTGCTTTTTCACGTTCTCCACCGTCAGCGGCAGGCCGTGCTCATAGCAGAAGATGGTCTTGTGCTCCGCGCCGTGGTAGGCAAACATGCGCTTTACATCGTCCAGGCGAGTGCACAGGTACATGTAAATGAGAAAGATGACTATTCTTATCAGGCCCTCTAATATGCAGCGCGTGACAAGTCCGATGCTCTTGGGAAGCAGCTCGAAGATAAACGCCGGCAGCAGCACGAAAAGCCCCACTGCCAGACAGATGCCAAGCACCATGGCTATGGCGATGACGGCCTTTTCGGCCTTCTCGCTGCCTAATTTTTTCTCAATCCACAAATCCAGCTTCGACGGCTGCTCCTGCTGCTCCTCGGGAATGAGCTCGGCCGACCAGGTCAGGGCCTTCATGCCCTTGGCCATGGAATCGACAAAATTCACCACGCCGCGGATAAGCGGCCAGCCGAGCGAGGGGTGCTTTTCCTTTATAAGATGAAGCTCCTCCACCTTTGTCTCAAGGCTGCCGTCCGCCAGCCGGCAGACGATGGCTTGACGGTCCACGCCGCGCATTAGTATGCCCTCAATAAGCGCCTGACCGCCTATTGAGGTTTTGAACGAACTGTTTTTTTTCTCCTTTGTCATAGTTGGAAATGACCTTTCTTTTTTGCGATATCGCGTTTTAATCCGCGGGCAGCTTAACGGTTACGAGCACTCCGCCGCCATCGGCGTTTTCGATGCTCAGCGCGCCGAGGTGGCGGCTGACAATCTCGTCGCACACGGCGAGGCCAATGCCGCTGCCGCGCCCGCGCGAGCTGCCCTTGTAGAATTTCTCCTTGACATGTCCCAGCTCCTCGGGAGGGATACCGGGACCGAAGTCGCGGACCGTTACCGTAACGCCGGCGGAGTCGGAGGTGAAGCCGACGAGTATCCTCTCTCCGCCGCGGCCGTATTTGACCGCGTTGTCGATTATGTTCAGAAAAACCTGCTTAAGCCGCTCGGGGTCCCCGTTGATGGGCGGCGCGGGTTCCTCCGGCGGAGCGTAGGCAAGCTCCATGCCCTCCTGACGGGCAAGCTGGCTGTAGGTCAGCACGGCGTCGGCCAGCTCGGCCTCGACGTCCATGCGCTCCATGTTCAGCTTGAAGCGCCCGCCCTGTATGCGCGTGAACTCCAGCAGCTCGCCGACCATTTTTGACAGCCGGCCCGCCTCGCGCGAGATTATCGAGACGCCGCGGCGGGAGTCGCCCTGTATGTTTTCGTCGTACTCGAGCGTTTCGCTCCAGCCGGTTATCGCGGTCAGCGGCGTGCGCAGCTCGTGGGAGACGGAGGAGATAAACTCCGTTTGCAGCCGCTCGCTCTGCGCAAGAGCCGCGGACAGCTCGTTTATGCTGTCAAACAGACCGCCTATCTCGTCGTCGAGCGGCTTGTCCGCCTGTATGCCGAGGCTGCCGGCGGAGATGCGCTGGGAGATGTCCGTGAGCGAGTGCACCGGCTGCGTTATTGTGCGCAGAAAGCGCAGATGCGTTATGACAAGCACTGCGATGATTACGGCGGCGGTTAAGGCTGCGAGCAGGACCGTACTGACAAAAGCCGCCTCCGAGGCAAAGCGCAGATACAGGCAGAGCCCCGCGCCCGCGGCGATTATGACCGCCGCGCACGGCAGCAGGCAGCTTATTATCCAGCGCCGGACAATACCGCCCTTTTTCTGCGCGGACTGAGAATTGTTATCCACCAGCTATCCTCCCCAAAAGAAAAGCCCGAAAGCGCCGCGGGATTTCGGCCAGGGCGCGCGGCACTCAGTTGAAAGTGTACCCGTAGCCCCAGTTGGTGACTATATACACGGGCGCCGTGGGGTCGTCCTCTATCTTTATTCTCAGACGACGGATGTTTACATCGACAATCTTCAGCTCACCGACGTAATCCCTGCCCCAGACCGCGGCGAGAATATCCTCGCGGGCGAGAGCCTTGCCGGGGCTTCGCATGAAAAGGCTCATTATCGAGTACTCAATCTGCGTCAGGCGGATGCCCACGCCGTTTTTCTCAAGAGTGCGCGTGCGCGTATTGAGCAGGAAGGGGCCGTGGACAAGCTCGTCGGTGTCCGGCTCGTCCTCGTCCGCGCAGGTGCGCCGGCACAGCGCGTCTATCCTCGCGGTCAGCTCCGCGGGGGAAAAGGGCTTTGTAACATAATCGTCCGCGCCGTTCATCAGGCCCGTTATTTTGTCCATCTCCTGGCTTCTGGCCGTGAGCATTATCACGCCTATTCTGCTGCCCGAGGCGCGTATCCGCCGGCAGACCTCAAAGCCGTCTATCCCGGGGAGCATTACGTCCAGCAGGGCCAGCTTCACGTCAGGGTTTTGCTCGAGCAGCTCAAGCGCCTGCTCGCCGGTCTCGGCCTCTATGGGCTCGAAGCCGGCGCGGCGGAGATTTATTACAACAAAGCTGCGGATGCTTGATTCATCCTCAAGCACCAGGATTTTTTTCATGATATGTCCTCCAAAAAGGGGGCAACAGCGTATTTGCCTCTTTTTCGATATTCTATCTTACCACAGCTTTTAAGAAAATGGTAGTCAAATATTCCAAACTGTGCTATGATTTTTAAAAGTGTTTCCGTGGGCCGCGAGTCCGGTCCCGCGGATGAATCTGAAAGCCTGGGGGGCTGCGCCTTGCGTCTTTTCACCGCCGATGTCGGCGCTTTCTGTGAAAACAAAAAGCAGGTTTCCGCCGCGGCGTACCGTCTGCTTGAATACGCGGTGCGCGCCGTCTGGGGCGTGGGGGGTCCGGAAATCGTAAGCGCGCCCCTGCCCGTCAGTTTGAAAACCGCCTCGCGCAGCGTCCACAGCTCAAAAAACTCAAACTCCTGGCGCTCCGCCGCGGACATCACGCGCTCAGCCAGCCCCGCGCGCACCTCGCGCCGCCGCTCAACGTCCACGCCCAGCTCCGAATCGGACACCCCAACAAGTACGCGCGTACCCGTGTGGCT
>CATJWA010000359.1 GCA_949744025.1 uncultured Eubacteriales bacterium | reverse complement strand
TTCTCCTGGACGAACTTCTTCCACCAGGCCTTCTTGACGTTGTTTTTCAGCTCCACGCCCAGAGGGCCGTAGTCCCAGGTGTTGGCCAGTCCGCCGTAAATCTCGCTGCCGGCGAAGATGAAGCCGCGGTTTTTGCACAGCGCGACTATTTTGTCCATGGTCTTTTCTGTGTTTTTCATTTTTTCTCCTTCTCCCGCGGCTGGCAGCCGCGTAGATATTATAATTGCACTGTCGATAATTTCGTAATTATAGCATTGCCCGCCGGAGTTTGTAAACAGAAATTCCCCTTGATTTTCAACAGCCGGGCCATATTCTTGCACTTTAATCAAATCCCGCTTATATGGTGCGCGGAATTTGTAAACTTATGCTATTAAATAAAGAGACAAGGCCGTACACAATTTAAAAATTGCGTACGGCCTGAGACTGTCAAAAAAGGCGCGGAGCGAAGCTCGTATCAGTTCCCTGTCGCGATAAATGGCGCGATAGCACCCGCCACGCCGGAGATGGGCATGGTCTGAAGCCAGATTTTCCCCGGCCCAGTCAGCACGGTGTTGAAAAAGCCCTCGCCGCCCAAAAGCTTGTTTTTCAGGCCCTTGACCTGCTGAATATCAATGGACACGCCGCTTTCAAAGCCCAGTACGTTTCCGGTGTCTATAATCATCTTCTCCCCAGGGCCGAGGGTGTACTCCACAATCTCACCGTCCACCTCCACGAAGGCCGTGCCGCTGCCCGAGAGCTTCTGCATGATAAAACCCTCGCCGCCGAAGAAGCCGGCTCCGGCCTTCTTGTTGAAGTGAATGGACAGCTCCACTCCCGCCTCGGAGGCTAAAAACGCGGTTTTCTGCAAAATGTACTCCCTGCCCGGGGCGACCTCAAGAGGCAGAATCATCCCGGGGAAGCTTGAGCCGAAGGCAATCAGACCCTCGCCGCGGGCCGTGTAGATGTTCTGAAACATGCTCTCGCCGGAAAAGGCCTTCGAGAACATTTTCCCCAGCCCGCCGCCGACGGTCTCCATCTCCATGTTCGGGCTCATCCACACCATAGAGCCCTTTTCCGTAATCATCTTTTCCCCGCTCTCAAGCTGGCACACGACAACCGGGAAATTGCCGCCCTTCAATTCGTACTGCATATCATCCGTTCCTCTCTTTCTATGAAAAAATAAGAATAGGAAATTTCCGGTTTTTTATTTTACTACTGCGCCGCCATCTTTTCCAGCGGAAAAATCAAAAGAATCCTTAAAAATCCCCCGCTCAAACAGGCAGGCGCCCCCTTAAGCCTCAGGACGCGCCGAACCACATGACCCACATAAAAATCTCAAGCGCCGCGCCGGTCACGAAGTCCGTCACGGGAGTCCTGAAATAGGGCCAGCGCAGCTCCCTCCTGTCCGCCTTTGGCAGCTTGAGGTATATGTACGCCGCGTATCCCTGCACCGGCAGGGCAAGCAGAAGCAAAACCGCTAAAATAAGAAGCTGGGTCTTTGACTTAATCCTGTTGTCAAGAAAACGCAGGACTATGCAGCAGATTAAAATGGCCCAAACCGCAATGTCCTTCAGGCCCTTGCAGCGTCCGACGAGCATTTGGTTTTCCTTTTTTTCCGCCGCCTCTGCCTGAGCGCGCTTGGGCCGCCGCCGCGGCTTCCATTCCGACAAGCCTTTCACCCCCTAAAGCGTATTTCACGAAAGCGCCGCCGCGCAAACGCGCGGCGGCGCTTTCAACATTTTACCACAGGCTCGCGGTCATATCAAGCGCCCCTCCTCACTGAAGTGCGTACCTGACTGAAACCCTGCCGTCCGAGCCCAGCGACAGTTGAACCTGCACATCGCCGCCCGAGGGAGCGCGCGCGGTCCAGACATCGGCGCACTGGTCCGTCACCCCGTTTATCACGGCCTGAAGGTCCACGGGTATCATGTCCCCCGTATACACGCTTGTGGGCTTTGCCTCGCCGTACATCGCCGTCAGCTCGTCCCTGAGCTGGGTGTATATGTCGATCTGCTCCTGACGGTCCAGCGCCGTCTCGTCACCGAAAACATAGCTGCCGCCATTGAGCTGATGCACCAGGTCGAACTCATAGTACGCCGTGCAGGGCCGCCCGTTGAAGGCGTACCTGCGCCGCAGTGGCTCGCCCTCAAGCAGCAAGTCGGCGAAAACCTCCCTCACGGACTCCTCCTTCGCGCCGAAGCCCAGTCCGCCGAAGCCGGCAAGGTGCCTGTCCTCCGCCTTGCCTATCGCGATGCTCCGCGCCATCTCCACCAGCTCCTCCTCGGAGCCAACTCCAGGCGCGAACTGCACCCGCAGGTACACGCCCAGCGCCTCGTTCTCCGCGTGTATCCCCACCGTCTCAAACTGCCTCCACGGATGCTCCGGCAGCAGGCTTTCGTCCCACAGGTCGTAGATTATGTCCAGCGTCCGGACCTCCGTCTCCCCACTCTGAACCTGCGAGACCTCCTCCCAGTCATAGTGGTTTGCCTCCATGGGCCGCGACAGCTCTCCCCACGCGATGAAGCCCGCGTACTCCCCCTCGGCGGTGTACATCCATGTCATCGGCTTCATGCCCCAGTAATCGCTGTGCTCGGACGGCTCCGACGCGCCGTTGACGGCCTTCCAGCCCTCGGGCAGCGTCAGCCGCGTGGAAAAGGCCCGGCACTCAAACACCTGTCCCCCGTCGCCGTAGTACCCCGGAACCACAAACTCAAACTCGCGGGAGGAGACACTGTCGCTCCCGCCGCCGCTCTGCTTGGGAAAGCCCCTGCTCAGCCCGACGCTCTCGGCGATGACCCTAACGTCCTCCTCCGTCGCCGCCTCGCCAAGCAGCCATACGCCGATGTAAGCGCCTATCTCCTTGTCGTAGTGCAGCACGTTGTCCCATACCCAGCTTTTGAGCTCATTTCCCACGGACATGGAGCTGCCGGTCTTGAGCGTGGTGGTCTCCGAGCTGTCCGTACTTTTTACCAGCGTGTAATCCCGCCCGTTCTTTTTAAATATGTCGTAGTAAACCATCATGCGGTAGTATTCCTCGTCGCTCAGGTCCCCGAAGCGTACATAGGGGTTGGCCCCCTCAGGGTCAAACACGCGAAAGCCCACCGCGCCCACAAGACCTCCGTTTTCGTTAAAAATGTCCATGGGCTCGTAAAGTCCTTCCGCGACGATACCAAGACTGTATTTGTCGGTATACGGAGGCGGACTTATAAACAGGTTGTCGTCGTGCGCCCGCACCGTCCAGCCCGCCGGCAGCCTCAGCTCCGCGGTGAACTCCCCGCAGTCAAACTCCTCGCCGTCCTCGCTGTAAGCCCCCGAGAAGCCGAGCTCCACCGCGACGGGCGACCCGTCCCCCGCGGAGGTTTGCCCGCCCGCCAACAGCTCAATACTCTCCGCCATCTCGGAAATCTCCCTCTCCGTGGCCGCGCCCTCGATAAGCTGCACACAGGCGTAAACCCCCAGACCCCTGTCATAGCGGCAGATACCCGGCACGTTGTGCTGTGTCCACGCCGCGGCGGGAAGCTCCTCGTCCTGCTCCTGCCAGTACACCCTCGCCCTGTGCGTTTCGCCCCTTTCGTCGCTTTTCACGCTCTCAAAGTCCGTCCATGCGTAATGCGCTCCCAGCCGCAGGGCGTAGTACACGCTCTTGTAATATTCCTCCTCGGGCACGGGCACGCCGCCCGCGTCGAATACGTCCCAGCTCGTGAAGCTGTCGTACTCGTCATAGTCGCTCCAGCCCACGAACCCGGCGTACTCCCCCTTCTCGTCGTAGAGCTCAACCGGCGTGTACAGCGTACACCCTGCCGCCTCGGGCCTGTCCCACTGCTCCGCAACCCTGACCTTATCGGACTCCTCTGGGGGTAAAACCGTCCAGCCCTTCGGCAGCGTCAGCGACACGGTGAAGGGCCCGAAGTCGTAAACGGGGTCGTAAACGTCGCCGCTGTCCCTCCCGTCCTGATAGGCGGGAAAGCTTATCTCCACCTTGTTTTCCCGCCTTGCCGTCGGGTTGGTCAGCAGCAGCGCGCAGGCCAGCGCGATAAGCGCCGCCGCGCCGAGAACCACCCACAGCGCCGGCTTTTTCCAGCTCAGGGCATTTTTGATTCTCGCCCCTGTGTCCCCCTCGCCGAAGGCCAGGGGACAGGGCCCTGGAAAGGCCTTTCTCGCCGACATATCCAAAAGTGTCTGGCAGTAGTCGGCCCGCACGCCCTCGCCCTTCCGGCGCAGCACCGCCTCGTCGCAGCTCAGCTCCATGTCCCGGCCCGACAGCGTAAAGGCCAGCCATACCAGCGGGTTGAACCAGTGCAGCGCCAGCGCTACGAAGGCCAGCAGGCGGAAGATGTGGTCCCCGCGGCGTATGTGCGTGTGCTCATGCTCGAGCACGTAGCCGCGCCCCGGCTCGCCCAGAGTCGACGGCAGGTAGATTCTCGGCCTGAAAAGTCCCATGACGAAAGCCGTGGGAATCCGGTCCGCCAGCCAGACATTGCCGCCGTCCCGCACCGCGCCTACCAGCATCCGCCGCAGGTAAAGCTGGCTCGCCGCGCCCCAGACAAGCACCGCCGCCGCCCCAAGAGGCCACAGCCACGCGCACAGCATAAGCCAGACCTGCCAGCGGCTTGCGGAGACGTACTGCCTCTCGGCCGCCTCCCCGCCCGTCTCCGGCGTTTCCGGTGCGACCTCAATGCGGATAACGCTCCGCCCTCCGTCCGCCGCTGCGCCCGCGTCCCCCAGGGCCGCCGAGGCCGCGGAGACAAAGGTGACGTTCTCCGAGCCGGGCGCCGCCGCGCTCTGGGCCAGCTCTCCCGCCCGCTGGGGAATGAGGCTGACCGGACTTTCTACCGCGAAGGGACACAGCAGC
>CATJWA010000358.1 GCA_949744025.1 uncultured Eubacteriales bacterium | reverse complement strand
GTCTCGCGCAGGACATGGACCTTGACCTGTCCGGGATAGGTGAGCTGCCCCTCGATGTCCTTGGCAATGTCCCTGGCCAGCAGAATCATCTGGTCCTCGCTTACCTCCTCGGGCTTGACCATCACGCGAATCTCACGCCCTGCCTGTATGGCGTATGCGCTGTCAATTCCGGGGAAGGATTTGCATATCTCCTCAAGCTTCTCAAGACGCTTGACATAATTTTCGATATTCTCGCGCCGCGCGCCGGGCCTTGCCGCGGAGATTGCGTCAGCCGCCTGCACCAGACAGGCCACTATCGTATGCGGCTCAACGTCATTGTGGTGCGCCTCAATGGCATGTATGACGTCCGGCAGCTCCTTATATTTTTTGGCTATATCCACGCCGATGGAAACATGGCTGCCCTCGACCTCGTGGTCGATGGATTTGCCGATGTCGTGCAGAAGTCCCGCGCGCTTGGCAATGGTCACGTCCGCGCCCAGCTCCGAGGCCAGCAGGCCCGCGATATGGGAAACCTCTATCGAGTGGCTGAGCACATTCTGCCCGTAGCTTGTGCGGTATTTCTGCCGGCCGAGCAGCTTGATAAGGTCAGGATGCAGCCCCTGGACATTCGTCTCAAACACCGCGCGCTCGCCCTCGGCCTTTATGACCGCGTTGACCTCCTTCTGCGCCTTGGCTACCATCTCCTCGATACGGGCCGGGTGAATACGCCCGTCCGCGATGAGCTTTTCCAGGGCAAGGCGCGCAATCTCGCGCCTTACGGGGTCAAAGCTGGATACGGTTATCGTCTCCGGCGTGTCGTCGATTATCAAATCGCAGCCGGTCAGCGTTTCTATGCTGCGTATATTGCGGCCCTCGCGGCCGATAATGCGGCCCTTCATCTCGTCGTTGGGGAGGGGTACGACGGATACTGTTATCTCGCTTGCGTGGTCGGCGGCACAGCGCTGAATGGCAAGAGCGATTATCTCGCGCGCTGTCGCGTCCGCCTCATCTCTGGCGCGGGTTTCGATTTCCTTGACCTTAATGGCCATCTCATGCGTGACCTCCGTCTCCACGCTGGAGATAAGGTACTGCTTGGCATCCTCCACGGAGTATCCGGAGATTTTCTCCAGCATTTCAAGCTGAGAACGCTTTATCTGCTTTATCTCCTCCTGGTGCGCGTCGGCCTCGGTCAGCTTTCTGTTAAGAGTCTCGGTCTTTTTTTCAAGGATATCGGACTTTTTGTCGATGTTTTCTTCCTTTTGCTGGAGCCTGCGCTCCTGCTTTTGCAGTTCGGCACGGCGCTCTTTTACCTCGCGCTCGTACTCGGTACGGTTTTTGTGTATTTCTTCCTTTGCCTCAAGAAGAGCCTCTCTTTTCTTGCTCTCTGCACTTTTTATGGATTCGTTGATTATACGCTTTGCTTCTTCCTCTGCATCGTAGACCTTGCCTTCGGAATTTTTGATTTTCGCTTTATATCCAACAAGGAGGCCAGCAACGGCTCCTACGATCAATCCAATCAGTAACCAAACCCAAAATGGCATAGTAAGTAAACACACCTCCATTCTTTAAGAATTTTGCTGTGGTTACGTTTTCCGCGCCCGCGCTGCTCGTATGCGCCGGGCGCGCGTGTTTTGTTTCGCGGATTACGCGCCGGTCAAAGGCCCCGCGTTCCGCTCCGTAAGGACGGCCTGAGCAAGCCGTCCTGTTTTTGTCCAATTATTCCAACAGTGCCTCCCCATGGCGCTGTTTAAATACCATTCGTTTTATTTTATAACAAATACACTGCCGTGTCAAGGAAAAAACGGCAGTTTTGAACCTGTTCAGGTCCCGGAATTTGGCGATTACTTCTTGAAGATGTAAAAATACATCTTTGATACCGACCTAAACTGTTATCTTATCAGATTTTGAAGCATTGCATTTTGAACAAAGCACTCTAAGATTTGATACTACAGTCTTTCCGCCTTTTGCAATAGGAATGATATGGTCAATTTGTAAACCCACTTCATCTGGCATGTACTTTCCACATAGTTGACATGTATAATTATCTCTAATCATAATTTTTTCTCTTAATTCACGAGTTGCCAATTTACGTTGATTTTTACTATGATACGCCCGCAATGTACATTCAAAACCTATATTTGCCAAATCATTATATCTTTGTTGAATGTACTCATAATCGTACATGAAAGAATCAGTTTTAACATTCACCTTATATGATGACTTCACATAATTCTTCTGTCTATATCTCGTCTGCGAACGCACAAAATAAAACACAAACGCATTATTATCATCCACAGCACGTAAATACTGCCGTCTCCTATATTTCTTCATTAGACTATGCTCAATTTGTTGGCAACTCTCTTGCTTCCATTGTTCAATCTTCTTACAGTGGTTCTGGATATCTGCAAGACCACCAGAAATTAAGAACATATCTAACAAATCATCTATCTGTGGGCCACGCTTTCCGGAAACATCAAAGTAATGAATAAAATATGGATATGAAAATGGAGATTTGAAAATAATATACAGCAAAAGTACTATAATACATACTATTATACATGCTATGAGACTTGTTACAATTACTTTTCCCACACTTAATTCCCTAATTAACATATCTACCCCACCTCCAACTATATTGAATATTCACATATATTCGTTTAATTTTCCCTGGATGAGGCTCAGCCCTCGCTCTGCCTCACGAACTCCCCTGACTTCCCTCCGGATTTTTTCAGCAGCATGATATCGCCTATCACAATATCCCGCTGCACAGCCTTGCACATGTCGTATACCGTCAGCGCGGCCGTGGCGGCGGCGGTAAGCGCCTCCATTTCCACGCCTGTCTCGCCCTTGCACCTTGTGGTGGCGAGGATTTTTATGGTGTGCTTATCGCCGTCCAGCTCGAAGGAGATGTCCGCGCCGGTGAGCGCGATGGGGTGACACATCGGTATGCTCTCAAAGGTTCGCTTGGCCGCCATTATGCCGCCGACCTGCGCCACGGCGAGCACGTCGCCCTTTTTCATCTTCCCCTCAACCACCAACTCATATGTCTCAGCGTTGAGGTAAACCGTGGCCGTGGCCGTGGCCGTGCGCAGTGTTTGAGCCTTGGCGCTGACGTCCACCATTCTCGCGCGGCCCTCATCGTTAAAATGCGTAAAGCCCATTGCGTGCTATGCCCAATCCTTTCCCTGTATTTTCAGCCGCCGATACCGCTCATGCCTCGGAGGCTGTCGCTGTGTCCCGTCTCGCTCATTACATGCGAAATGGGCTTTGCGCGTATTGCGCGCGCTATCGCCTCGCGCAGCTCCCCGCCGTGCAGGCCCTGGAGAGGTATCTCCTCGGCCGAATGCAGGCAGGGTTTCAATTTTCCATCCGCCGTGACGCGTATTCGGTTGCAGTCGGCACAGAATTTGTGGCTCATGGGGCTGATAAGTCCGACCCGTCCTTTCCAGCCCGGCACGCGGTACATGCGCGAAACGCCGCTGCTGCCGCATGGCGTAAGCTCCGGTACGGCGGCGAGCCCCGCGCCCCCGCCGATGAAGCGTCCGCGGTCCCAGCCGGCGCACTCGCCTATCGGCATCAGCTCTATAAAGCGCAGGTCAATCGCGCGCTCGCGCGTCAAATCCACCAGTGCGGGTATCTCGTCGTCGTTTATTCCGCCCATAAGCACGCAGTTTATCTTTGTATTTTTAAAATACTTCTCCGCGGCCTCAAGTCCGGCCAGCGCGTCGCCCAGCTCTCCCACGCGGGTTATGCGCCTGTATTTCTCCGCGTCGAGCGTATCCAGGCTTATATTCAGGCGCGACACTCCCGCCTCGGCCAGCTCGCGGGCATAGCGCGGCAGCAGCACGCCGTTTGTGGTCAGGCACAGCTCGCGTATCCCATCTATCGCGCCGATGCCCCGGCAGATATCCACGATTCCGCGCCTGATAAGCGGCTCGCCGCCGGTTATGCGTATTTTGTCTATGCCCAGCTCGGCGCAGGCGCGGCAGAGCTCTATGCACTCCTCCACCGTCAGAATCTGCCCGTGCTCAAGCTTGTCCACGCCCCGCTCCGGCATACAGTATATGCACCGCAACGGGCACAGGTCTGTCACCGAGAGGCGCAGATAACGTATATTTCTTCCGTAATCGTCAGTCATAAGCTCACACCCTGTAGGCTGTTATTTTCTCTCCCGCGCGAAGCGGCGGACTGCCGGCGGGAATCTCTCCGAGCAGGT
>CATJWA010000357.1 GCA_949744025.1 uncultured Eubacteriales bacterium | reverse complement strand
TGGTCAGCTTCGGCCTCCAGGAGGTTACCAAGTACCTCGTTACCTATCCCGTGTACTGCGGCCCCTACTACCTGATGATGAATAAGGACAGCTTCAACGAGCTGCCCGAGGACCTTCAAAGCATCATTCTTGAGCATTCCGGCCGCGAGACCTCCAGAGAGTTTGCATGGGTCTTTGAGTATGACGAAAACCGCGGCTATGAGGCCTGCGTCGCAGCCGGCTGCGAGCCGATAAACCTCAGCGACGAGGCCACCGCCGAGTTTGAGTCCTACAACGAAAGCCTGCTCGGCGCATGGGAGGAGAGCAACAAGGACAAGATTGATACCGCCTCCTATATAGCCGACGCAAAAGCCCTGGCCGAACAGTATTACATCTCCACTGAGGACGTTCAGGCCCATGTCTCGGGCATGAATCTCGGGTAACAGAGAAGGAACAACCCAAATTATCTCAGCAAGCGGCGCTTGCCGCTTGCTGAGATTACATACCATTTTGGAGGTTGAGTATGAGCTTAATGACAATGGCCGTACTTGGAATACTGGCATTGCTGATTATGATGTTCATAGGCATGAACATCGGCCTTGCCATGTTCCTTGTCGGCTTCATCGGTTACGGCTTCGCCGTGAACTGGAAGGCCGCGCTTGGCGTATTGCAGACAGTGCCCTACGTGCAGGCGGCCTCGTATTCCATGACGGTCGTGCCGCTGTTTATAATGATGGGCAACTTCGCTTTCGCCTCCGGCATGAGTGAAAACCTGTACAGCGCCGCCAACAAGTGGATAGGCCGTCTGCCCGGCGGCCTGGCCTGCGCTACTGTCGCGGCCTGCGCCGCCTTCGGCGCTATCTGCGGCTCCACGAACGCAACCACCGCCACCATTGGCATAGTCTCCATACCGCAGATGCGCAAGTACGGCTATTCGGATAAGCTCTCCTGCGGAGCTGTCTCTGTAGGCGGCGGCCTGGGCGTTATGATTCCGCCCTCCTCCTGCTTCATCGTCTACGGCATAATTGCCGAGCAGTCGATAGGCCGTCTTTTCGCCGCCGGCATCATGCCCGGCATACTGCTGGCCGTGCTGATTATCATCATGATAGTCATACAGGTCAGGATAAATCCCTCGCTCGCTCCCAAAAGCGATAAGTTCAGCTGGAAGGAGAAGCTTATTTCGCTGGCCAAATGCTGGGATGTCATCCTCCTGTTTGCCGGCACCTTCTATGTAATGTTCTCCGGTATCTTCACGATAAACGAGGCCGCGGCCGCCGGCTGCCTGCTGGCGATAATCATTTTCATAGCCAAGGGCAAGTTCACCTGGAAAACCTTCGCCACGGTCATGTGGGACAGCGTGAAAACCACTTCGATGACATACCTTATCGTCATAGGCGCAATGGTTTTCGGCGCTTTCCTGTCCATCACCAAGATGCCCATGACGCTTGCCGCCATAATCGAGGGCTGGGACGTCTCCCGCTATCTCATTCTCGCGGCCATCGTGGTCGTATACCTCATTCTGGGCTGCTTTATGGACGCTCTGCCCATGGTTATGCTCACGGTTCCCATCTTCCTGCCCATAGTCACCGGCCTCGGCTTCGACCCGATATGGTTTGGCGTTATCATAATTATCGTCATGATGATGGGCTTTATCACTCCCCCTGTCGGCATGAACTGCTATGTTCTGTCCGGCATAGTGCGCGACGTGCCTCTGGGCACTATATTTGCCGGCTCCGTGCCCTATCTGCTGGCCCTGTTTGTCGGGGCAATTCTCGTCACGATTTTCCCGCAGATAGCGCTCTGGATTCCGAATCTCCTGTACGGTTAAGGAGGCAGCACAATGAAAATTATAAGAAAAATAAGCTCCGCCATGAACATGGTCCTCGGCTATGTCACCTTCGCCGCTTTCTTTGTGATAATGGCCTTTATTGTGATAAATGTTTTCATGCGCTTCGTGCTCGACAGCCCCGTGCTCGGCGCTTACGAGATAGTCGAGCAGATGATGTTTGTCGGCGTGTTCTGCTCCTTCGCCTACGCCCAGCAGCAGGGCAGCCACATCCGCGTGTCCATGCTGCTCATGCACCTGCCGCGCCCCGTTTCCATGGCCCTGTGCGGCCTGACCAGCCTGTTGGGCGCGGGCATACTCGGCGTGCTGTCCTACGCGGCCTATAAGCAGCTTCTCATCGTAATGGCAAAAAACTACACCTCGGCGATGCTGAAATTCTCGCTCACGCCCTTCTACGTCTTAGAGGTCGTGTGCTCGGTAATCTTCGCTTTTGCCGTGCTTGTTGACGCAATAGACTATTTCTCCGCCATTGCCGATAAGGAGCGCGCCGCCGAGCTCGCGGCGAAGTTTTAACAAAAGCCCGCTCCGAGGCAGTCAATATCAAGCATCGAAAAAAACGGTCCCTCCCGCGCTCAAAAGCGCCGGAGAGACCGTTTTTCATTTTGTCTCGACTTCCCTTTTCTTCCCCTTCGCCCCAGCGTGCCCGCTCAGCTCGGAGAGGAACAGCCCCGCAACCGTCAGCGCCGTGCCCAGCGCCGACAGCCAGGTCAGCGGCTCGCCGAGTATCAGCACCGAGCTGACCGTAGTTATAACCGGCGTCAAATATATGTACACGCTCGTCTTTACCGCTCCGAGCAGCTTCACCGCAAAATTCCATGTCACAAAGCACAGCGCGGATGCGCCCAGCCCTAAATACAGGATATTCAGCAGATATTTCGCCTGCGCAAAGCGGCTCATATCCGGCGTAAATCCAAATGCAAACAGAGCCGGCAGCATAAAAACAAGCCCGTAGAAAAATATTCTTCGTGTAGTCAAAAGCACGCTGTAGCCGAAGCGGCTTATTTCCCTTGTGAGTATCGAATAGCACGCCCATGCGAAAGCCGCCAGCACCGTGAGCAAATCCCCCTTCGGGCTCAGCTCAAGCCGCGAGCCGTTGAAGCTCATAAGCGCGATTCCCGCAATCGCCAGCACGAATCCGGCGAAAAATCCCGCTCCGAGCCGCGACTCCGAGCGGTGAAACAGCTTCGCGAGCAGAGCCGTAAAAAAAGGCGCCGACGAGATTATCACCCCCACATTCGATGCCATCGTGTACGTCAGCGCGATATTCTCCAGCAGATAGTACAGACATACCCCGCACAGTCCCGCCGCGGCAAGCGTCAGCTCCCGACGCGCGCTCACTCCCTTCATTTGTCTCGGACATACGGCCAGCAGGGCTAAAAAGCCCATCGCAAAGCGGAAAAACAGAATTTCCACCGGCTCAAAGGCTGTGAGCAGGACCTTGGTGGAGATAAAGGTCGTGCCCCATACCGCCACCGTGAAAAGCGCCGACAAATGCCCCTTTGATTTTTCAGTCTCCATATCAAGCCTCCTTATTGCGGAAAATCTCTCCGTACATCCCCGGGGACAGCCCCGTCAGAGCGCGAAAGCGGTTGGTGAAATGGCTCTGGTCCGAAAAGCCTGTCCTCGCCGCGCACTCGCACGCAGATACTCCGCGGGCGAGCAGCCTCTTTGCCTGCGTCACGCGCACGCTCTCAAGATAGCGCCGCGGCGAAATGCCCTTTTCCCCGGCAAATGCGCGCTCAAGCGCAGCCCTGCTCAGCCCCACGTGCCGGCACAGCCCGTCCAGGCTGAAGCTTCCCGCGTAGCTGCGGCGGATAAAATCGCACGCCTCAGCCACCTCGCTCCGGCACTCGCCGTCCGGCCCTGCTCCCTCACCGCACAGGCGCGTGAGCAGTCCCAACAGGCGCCCAACGCGCTTTCGCCGCTCAGCCTCCGGAGCACGGGCCATCACAGCCCCGTGCGCTCCGCGAAAGGCCTCGCACAGCTCCGCGTCCCACAGCACGTTTTTCTCAAGGCGCGGCAGAACGCCGCCGCACGTGAGCTCGCGCATGGCGCCCTCCGGTATATTCATTCCCCTGTAGTCCAGCGCGCCGCCGCACTGCACGCAGCCGTGGCTCTCGCCGGGGCGGAAAAACAGAACGCAGCCCCGCCCGACAACGCGGCGTTTTCCGCCGCATATCAGCTCACGCTGCCCGTCCTCGACAAGGCCGAGCACGTAGTGCTCATGAAAGTGCACCGGAAAAGTCTCCGCATATCCGCGGAAGCGGAAAGCCTCAAGCCCCGCCGCGCTGTCATAAACCGCCTCACGCGATCCGTTTTCCATATTGCTCCCCCCTTTAACCACGACATTATACACCCTGCACGGCGGCATGTCTTGCAAAATTTTCTCTTTTTCCGTATAAACCACACTCCCGTCCGGCGGGAGGCTCGGAAGGTGCAGCAACAGGCGGGCTGAAAGCCCGCCTGCTGCAC
>CATJWA010000356.1 GCA_949744025.1 uncultured Eubacteriales bacterium | reverse complement strand
TCAGAAAGGGGGAGGCATAATGAAGCTGATTGACCTGCACGCGCACACCACGGCGTCGGACGGGACGTTTACGCCAGCCGAGCTGGTGGAGTATGCCGCCAAAAAGGGGCTGGCGGCGGTTGCCGTCACGGACCACGACACGGCCGCGGGGGCGGCGCGGGCGGCGGAATCAGGAGAAAAATACGGCGTTGAGGTCGTGCCGGGGATTGAGATAAGCGCGGAGTACCTCGGCTACGGGATTCACATTCTCGGCTACTTCATCGACCCCGCCGCGCCGGCGATGACTCGGGTGCTCGACTGGGTGATACGGGAGCGAAAGCGGCGCAACCGGCGGATTATTGAGCTCATGCGCGCCGACGGAGTGGAGGTTTCGGCCGAGGGGCTGGCCGAGCGATATCCGGGCGCGGTGATAGGCCGGCCGCACCTGGCCGCGGCGCTGGCAGAAAACGGGCTGTGCCGGAGCGTGCAGGAGGGCTTTGACCGCTTTTTGAGCGCGGGCGGGAAATACTACCTGCCACGGACCTATCTGCCGCTGGACACGGCCCTTGAGTGCATCAGCTCCTCGGGCGGAAAGGCAGTGTTCGCCCATCCGCTGCAATACCGGATGGGCGAGCGGGAGCTGCTTGCGCTCACCGGACGGCTGGTTGAGGCCGGGTGCGTGGGGATTGAGTGTCTTTATTCCGGGTACACGGCCGGTCAGAGCGAATACCTGCGGGGCATTGCGCGGCGGTTTGGGCTGTGCGTTACCGGGGGGAGCGATTTTCACGGGAGCAGAAAGCCGAGGATTGACCTCGGGAGCGGGACGGGAGAGCTGGCGGTCCCGTATGAGCTTCTGGAGGAGCTGAAGCGGCGATGAGGACGCGTAAGGGGCATCGGGGCTGAGGGAATTTTGAGGAATTTTATTTTTTGTTGCATATGTTGCTGCTGTTTTTGGGGGTCTGGGGAGCCATGGTTGGAAGGGAACGTCAAAACGAACCCAGAAGGCCCCTTATTCCCTCCCTGTCGAAAAGGTCCCTGTAATACCCCAGCTCGCCGGCTATGAGCTCGTCAATAGCCCGCATACCTAAAAGCTCCACGGGGGCGCGGTCGTCGGTGAGGATATGTCCGCCGGGTGCGCAGGGGCGCAGGGCGCAGGAGACCTCGGCGAGCATGGCGGCAAGAGGGGCATCGGTTACGGAGGGCAGGTTCTCCGTCAGCGCGGCGGCGGGGTCAAAGCCCGCGGCAAAAAGCTCGCGGTTTGTATTGCCCGGCACATCGGCGGTATACACATTGTCGAACACCGAGGCGATTGTGTCGGTCAGGTACTCATTTATGCTGCCCTCGCCGTCGGAGTGCATGTTCATGTTCACCACCATGACCCCGTTTTCCGTCAGGTGCTCCCGAACAAGGGTGAAAAACTCCGTGGAGGACATCTGAAACGGAATGGTTATGTCCTGATAGGCATCCACGAGAATCACGTCGTACTTTTTGTCCATGGCCTGCAAATACGCGCGGCCGTCATAGGTGGTGACGGCGACGTTTTCGGACATGTCGAAGTAATCATAGGCCAGGTTCGTTATCTTCGCGTCTATCTCCACGCCCTCGACCGTGGCTTTCGGGAAATATTTTTCGCACTGCGTGGCATAGGTGCCGGTGCCGTTGCCGAGGATGAGCACGCTGCCGCCTCCGTTTTCGCTCAGGCCCGCCATTACGGGGGCGGCGAGGGCGTAGTCATAGTACATGCCGGTGAAGCCCTCGGTTTTCATCTTCACGGACTGCACGCCGAAAAGCACGTTTGTGGACAGGGCGACGCGGTCGGGGCTCTCCTTGACCTGGAGGTAATTGTATATCGACTCGCCCTCATACCTGAGACTGCTCTCCCAGAAAGCGAAGCTGCCTGAATGGCCGAAAATTGAGCAGAGAATAAACAGCGCAGCCGACACCGCGCACAGCACGGGCCTTGCTCTGGCGCTCACGAAGTACACAAGTCCGATGGCCAGCGGGATGCCGGAGAACAGCAGGAAGGTCACGCTCGTGCCCACGGCGGGGATGGTGACGAAGGTGGGCAGAAAGGTGCCGAGAATGCTGCCGATGGTGTTGAACGCGCCCAAGTTGCCGACGGTCTTGCCGCTGTCGTCAAGGCTGTCAACGCTGTATTTGACCAGGCTGGGGGTGACGGTGCCGAGCAGGAAAAGGGGGAAAACGAAGATTATCATGCAGGCGCAGAAGGCCGCGACGGTGAGAAAGCCGGTGCTCACGGTGAGGATAAGCACACCCGAGACGGCGAGTATCACGTACTTGCCCAGAACGGGTATGGCGGCTATCCAGACCGCGGCGATTATGAGCCGGCGGTAGAGCCGGTCGGGGTCGGGGTTTTTGTCGGCCGAGCGGCCGCCGTAGATATTGCCGAGGGCCATGGCTATCATTATGGTGCCGATGATGATGGTCCAGACTATCTGGGAGGAGCTGAAGTAGGGGGCCAGCAGGCGGCTGGCCCCGAGCTCCACGGCCATTACCGACACGCCGGAGAAAAACTCCGTTATGTACAGGTAATACTTGTTTCTGAGTATTTTTCTCTCGTTCATCTGCTCACCCTCCCCGCTCAGCCGATGAGGCGGCGGACCATCTCGCCGTGGGCGGCAAGCTCGGCCTCGTCGCTGAGCGGCTCGAGGCTCACCGCGCCGTACTTGCGCTCAAGGGCGGTTTTCAGAATGAAGTCGCACAGCTCGGGGTTTTTAGGCAGGAGGGGGCCATGGCTGTAGGTGGCGAACACGTTTTTAAAGCGGGCGCCCTCGGTCTTGTCCTCGCCGTTGTTGCCAAAGCCGCTGGTGACGGTTCCAAGAGGCTGCACGCCGGGGCCAAGGCGGGTACGGCCGCTGTGGTTTTCAAAGCCGACAACGGTGCTGCCGCCGCTCTCGGGGGTGCAGGTGAACATGTAGTTGCCTATCATGCGCTGCTTTGAGCCCACGGTGTACAGGTCCAGCGCGCCGATGAAGCCGCAGCGGCGGCCGTCGTAGGTCTCGTAATACTCGCCGAGCATCTGGTAGCCGCCGCAGATGGCCAGGAAGGTCACGCCGTCGGCTATGGCGGCTTTTACCTCCTCGTCACGGCCGGAGTGGAGGTCGTCGAGCAGGACCTCCTGCTCGAAGTCCTGGCCGCCGCCGATGAACACAAGGTCGCACTCGGCCAGCTTCGGTCGGGCGCCGATGCCCGCGGACTCCACGGTCACGTCTATTCCCCGCCACTCAAGGCGGCGGCGCAGGCACAGGATGTTGCCCCTGTCGCCGTAAAGGTTGAGCACGTCGGGGTACATGTGGCAGATTTTCAAATTCATATCCATTTTCCTTTCAGAAAGCCTCGCAGAGTTCGCCGCCGCAGCGGCGAATAAAATTAAGCCATTTTTCCGGCGGCGTGTACGCCGGAAAAATTCTCCTCGCGCAGCGTGCGTGCGAACGCCAGCGAGTGCGCGGAGCGGAGCGCAACTTTTTCAAATAGAAGGCCGCGGGCGGCCTTCTATTTGAGGTTTTTTACCCTTCCCAGAAGTCGCTGCCGCCGCAGTGCTTGATGAGACACGCGCGGAAGTCGAGCATCGCGGTATAAGTGGGTACTATATAGACCGGCTTGTCCATTTTTGAGATTTTCTGCGTCAAAAGCTCGTAGTCGCGCTCGCAGCTCACCTTCTCGGGGGCTACGCCGGCGTATTTCAAGCGCACGGCAAGGTCCGCGGCGCGGATGCCGGAGACGGTGACGGAGTGCATGCGGTCGCCGAGCAGGGCGAGCTTCTCAAAGCAGGCGTCCCATATCCAGGACACGTCCGTGCCGTCGGCTCCATTGTCGTTCAGGCACATGACAAGGTCAAACTCGCCGTCCATGTCCGAGAGGAACTCCAGCACCTGGTCGCAGCCGGCGGGATTTTTCACAAGCATCATTTTCGCGCCGCGCTCGCCGATGTCAAACTCCTCCATGCGTCCGAAGCCGCAGCGGAAGCTGCCGACGGCGGCAATGGCCGCGTCCGCGCTCAGGCCCGCGGCCGTGA
>CATJWA010000355.1 GCA_949744025.1 uncultured Eubacteriales bacterium | reverse complement strand
GCGGTAGTTTCCGAGCTGGTGGTATATGTTCTCCTTGTACGTTTTTACCCGTCCGTTCTGATTGCGTACCAGAGCGTAGGCCACCGCGTCCTGATAGACCCGCCCGTTGGCGGATACCCGCCCCTTGTCGCCCGTGCCGCCGACGAGGGAGATATCACGCCTGCGCAGGGCGGTGTATATGGTCGTGAGCACGCAGGCGTCGTTTCCGGAACAGAAGTCTATGCAGACGGTGTCCCGGCTTGTGCCGCCTAAATTCTGCATATCCCGCTCAAGGCGCTGTATGTATTTCACCGGCACGGTGGACGCCTGCTCGAGCACGTTGGCAACGGCAGCGACGCCGTCGGAAAAGGCTATGATTCCCACGCCCTTTTCCACCACGGTGTTTTGATAGCTCATACCTATGCAGCCGATGCTGGGCACCCCCGGAAAGCGGCTTTCCAGCGCGGCCACGTGGGATTCAAACTGGTCATCGTTGGACAATAGCATGATAAATTGAGGATGATAAAGGCCGCGGAGCGCCTCGTCCAGGTCCCCCCGCTGGCTCATACCGAAAAACTGTTTCATTATGCCGCCTCCTTATATAACCTGTCAGCTGATTCATTATATGGTAAAATTACCGGCGTGTCAATATAAATACCGGCGCGGCGAGTGCCGGGGAGAAGGATAACCCGCACTCCGTCTCCTTTGGAGCGGGGCGCGGGTTATTCTGCGCGTCCGGCGCTTTCTCCGGCGCGCGGACCTGGCTTTATACGCTGTTTTTTGCCTTGTAGTCGCTTCCCCAGCTCCACATGGCGTCAAGGACTGACTTGAGGCTGTAGCCGAGCTCCGTGAGCGTGTACTCTACGCGGGGCGGAACCTCGGGATAGACGGTCCGCGTGAGCAGGCCGCTGGCCTCCATCTCCCTGAGCTGGGCGGTAAGTACCTTTTGCGAGACATGCCCCACGGACTTTTTCAGCTCCCCGAAGCGCATGGTGCCGCAAAGCAGGTCCCGCAGGATAAGCACCTTCCACTTGTCGCTGATAAGGGTCAGAGTGGTCTCCACCGGACAGGCGGGCAGCTCCTTTGCCCCGGTCATACGGATTTCCTCCAATCATTTGCAGATTTACCCTTTACGCCGAACGCAAAGCCGGAGGCAATCGCGCCCGTTGGACAGACGGCTTTGCATTTCCCGCAGCGGATGCACTCGCCGCCGTTGATATTCTTTGTGACCTCCACGTCCATCGGACAGGAGCGCTCGCACTGCTTGCAGCCGACGCAGGCGCTTTTGTCCAGCTCCATCCTGTAAAAGCTGAAGCGGTTGAACAGGGAGTAGAACGCTCCGAGGGGACAGAGATATTTGCAGAACGGCCGGTGAATAAGCGCCGATGCCGCCAGAATGACAAGAAGCACGAGCGCCTTCCAGTTAAAGAGCGCCCCTGCCAGCCCCCGCAGGGCGGGGTCGGCAAGCATCAGCGGGATGCCGCCCTCCAGCGTTCCGGCGGGGCAGAGATATTTGCAGAAGTACGGCACGGCCACTCCCGCTCCGGTGACGGCAAGGGCGGGAAGCAGCACAACCAGAACCAGAAGCACGGCGTATTTCAGATACCGCGCGGGACGGTCAAGCGCCGGGGGCACCTTCAGCTTGGGAACGGGTATCTTGTGAAGCAGGTCCTGCACCAGTCCGAAGGGACACAGCAGTCCGCAGACCGCGCGGCCCAGCACGATGCCGAACAGCATAAGCAGCCCCAGCACATAGAAGGGGAAGCGGCGGCCCGCGCCGCCCAGCGAGGTCTGCAAGGCGCCGATAGGGCAGGAGCCCAGCGCGCCGGGGCAGGAATAGCAGTTGAGGACGGGGACGCAGACGGCTTTGCTCCTGCCGGTGAAGATTTTGCCTTTCCGGAAGCCCAGCGCGTAACCGTTGAACAGCACTGCCGAGCAGAGCTGTACGATGCGCTGGAGCGGCGGCCGCCTTTTCACCCTATCCCGATGCACTCCAAACATATCCTCACCGCCTTGTTCAGGACCTCAAGCTGCTCGCCGCGAATAACTCCGGCGGCAATCATGGCAAGCGCCAGAGCGAGCAGGCCATAGCGTATGCCGGCCGCCGCTGCCGGCCTATTCGATTTCAACGCTTATTTCCGCCTTTCCGTCGGCGCTGAGCACCCTGTTTATGGCCTCGGTGTAGCCTTCGGCCAAATCAGGCTGACGGCCGATAATCTCGTCGCCGACAAGCTCGCCGGCGCTGTTTACGAAAACCGTGGTGGGCGTATACATGATGTTTCGGCACAGCTCCAGCAGGTCGCCATCTCCGCCGATTAGAGTTACGCCCTCAAAGCCGGCGGAGCTGAGCACGCTTTTTACGGAGTCCTCGCTGCCGCCGAGACATACGGTGATGAGCTGTACATTGTCCGGAAGGGCGGAGGCAAAGGCGGCCAGGTCCGGCATCTCCATCACGCAGGGAGCGCAGGTCATGGACCAGAAGTTGATGACCGTCACGTCGCACGCGGCGATGTCGTCCTGCGTAAAGCTGCCGCCGTCCAGCGTCACGGCGTTAAAGGAGGTCAGACTGCCAAGGTCGGAGGCGCTGCCGGCTTCCTCGGGCGACGGCTCAGGAGAAGGCTCGGACGTCTGCACGGGCGGCTGCTCCGGAGCCGGCCTGGACGCAGGAGCTTCTCCTCCGCAGCCGGACAGAATTCCCAGCGTCAAAACAGCGCACAGCAGCGCGGCCCATTTCTTTGTGTTCATGCGGATCTCCTTTTAAGTTGGAATATGTATTTTACGCCTTCCAGAGACTGTGCAGATTGCAGTAAGCGTAAACGGCCTCGACCTCATCGCCCGGGCACAGCGCGAAGCAGACCTCCGGCTTGTCGCCCGGGTGCAGGGCCTTGCGCTGGTTGCCCTGCTTTGTCTGGAGGGAGACCCACTCAATATAGTGCTCGGGCAGCATGGGATGGTCAACCGAGCCGACGCGCACCGTGACTACGCTGCCGTTTACCTGATACACGGGAATGTGCTTTTCCGCGGCGGCCTCGACGGTGCCGGGGACTATCTCCGTCATCTTCTGTCCGCAGCACATTACGGGTACGCCTACGTCCTTGACCTTGGCGATGATGTTGCCGCAGTGCTCACAAATGTAAAAGTTCTGTTCCATATCAGTTTACCTCCGTATTAAATCAGTTTATTTCCGAGAAGGAATCCTTGCCGACCCCGCACAGAGGGCAGAGAAAATCGGCCGGCAGGTCCTCAAACCTCGTGCCGGGAGCGATTCCATGCTCGGAGTCGCCCGCCGCCTCGTCATACTCCCAGCCGCACACATCGCATACATACTTTTTCATGATAAAAGCCTCCTTTATGATTTTTATTATTGCTTAAGATTTACATACCGCCGTGACAGCCGCCGCTGCCGTGGCAGCCGTGCTTGTCCTCGCCGCAGTCGTGGTGCTCGTGGCCATGGTGGTCGCAGTTGGGCTGAGCGCTGTAATTGAGCGTGCCCGCAAGCAGGGCGCGGACGGCCTCGTCCGCGCTGCCGGTAATACCGCCGCAGAGCCTGATTCCGGCCTGGGCCAGCGCCTGCTGGGCGCCGCCGCCGATGCCGCCGC
>CATJWA010000354.1 GCA_949744025.1 uncultured Eubacteriales bacterium | reverse complement strand
TCTCTTTCTTTTTTCTCTCGGCCCCCATGCTCCGCAAGGCGCATGGGGGCCAATTTTATCCGATTATCCCTATGCCCTCCAGCAGCAGCTTTACGCCTATGCCAATGAGCACCAGTCCTCCGGCTATACCGGCCCTGCGGCCGGACACGTTGGGGATGGCGCGGCCGAGGAAAGCACCGGCGAGGCTTATGACGAAAGTTGTGCAGCCGATAAGCGCGCAGGCGGGCAGAAGCCTTACGTCCATAAAGGCAAAGCTTACGCCCACAGCCAGCGCGTCTATGCTCGTGGCCACGGCCATGGTCAGCAGGCGCAGATGGGACAGCGTGAGCATACCGGCCGCGTCCTCGCCGCCGCGCAGGCTGTCCAGCAGCATTTTTCCGCCGATGAAGGCCAGCAAAGCGAAGCTTATGTACGGTCCCACGGCGCTGACATAGCCGCTGACCGTGCTGCCGAGCAGGCAGCCGACAAGCGGCATCAGGAACTGAAAAAAGCCGAAATAAAGCCCCATCCACAGCGCATGTGAAAGCTTGAAGTTTTTCAGCGTCAGACCGTTTGTGACGGCCACGGCGAAGGCGTCCATTGACAAACTCACGCCGATAAGTAAAATAGAAAGCATCAAAAATGACCATCCGGAGGAAATATGAAATACGAGGACTATGAAAGCTATATGCGTCAGGCGCTCGAGCTGGCGCGCGAGGCGGCGCTCGACGGCGAGGTACCGGTCGGATGTGTGATTACCGACGAGCACGGCACGGTTATCGGACGCGGAAGAAACATGCGTGAGCGCAAGCGCAGCGCGCTGTCCCACGCCGAGACGGAGGCTATTGAGGATGCCTGCCGCGCGCGCGGCGACTGGCGGCTGGACGGCTGCACGCTGTTCGTGACGCTCGAGCCCTGCCCGATGTGCGCCGGCGCGATAATAAACAGCCGCGTTTCCACGCTGGTTTACGGCGCGCGGGAGAGTACAAGCGGCTCGTGCGCGAGCGTGATAAACCTTTTCGCCGAGAACTATCCCTCACACCCAGCCGTTTACGCGGGGGTGCTGGCGGATGAGAGCGCCGCGCTGTTAGGCGAGTTTTTTGAGGGCGTGCGCGGGGGCGGGAAAAGCCCCTGAGCCCGGCACGCTGTCTTATTTAACCTTGGGTATGCGCACTGTGAACACAAGCTCACGCTCGTTTTCACTGCGGCTGACGTCGGCGTCTATGCCGCCCTGACGCATCACATTCAGGCCCTTGTTGAGCGTGTTGACGAAAAGGCGCACATCCTTCATCACAAAAAGCGAGCGGCGGCGCGAAGCGCGCGGCTTGTCCTCCTCGGCGTCAGTCTCCTGCACCGGCTGGGTGAGCTTGTCTATGTACTCCTCCGCCGCGGCGACGGTCATGCGCTGGTCGATGATGAAATCCAGCGCCATGCGCTGCTCCTCGGCGTCGTCAAGGCGCAGCAGCGCGCGGGCGTGGCGCTCGGAAAGCCCCGATTCGCGCGCTCGCTCGAGTACGTCCGGAGGCAGGCGCAGTATGCGCAGCTTATTGGCGATGGCCGACTGCGACTTGCCGAGACGGCGCGCGGCCTCCTCCTGACTCATGCCGAAAAGGCGGATAAGCTGGCTTATGCCCTCGGCCTCCTCGACAAAGTCAAGGTCGCGGCGCTGGATGTTCTCGATAAGCGCTATGATTCCGGATTTTTCCATGTCCACGTCCATGATGATGCACGGTACCTCAAAAAGCCCCGCTAACTTTGCCGCGCGCAGCCGCCGCTCTCCGGCGATGAGCTCAAAGCGGTCGCCCTTCATGCGCACTGTCAGCGGCTGAATTACCCCATGCTCGGCGATGCTGTCGCGCAGCTCCTCAAGGCCCTCGGGCGAAAAGTGCCGGCGCGGCTGCATGGGGCCGGGGACTATGTCCTCCACCGGCACGTAGCTTACGCTTCTGACCGGCCGCCTGTTTATTATTCCCTGCATTTGCTTCTCCTTTGCTGTTTCATTGGTATTATATAACAATATAATCATTTGAAGGCGCAAAAGAACGGGAAAAATGTAGGCATTTAAAAAAGCCTAACGTATATCAGGGAATGAAAAGGCGGCCATAAGAATCGGTTTCGTCAGACCGGAGCGGCTGGAGGGTACTGTTTTGTCCCGGCGACAAAAGTAGTGCTCAGGCGACATTCTTCGCTCTTTACAAATGCGGGAAAAGGGTTTATCCTATAATCACAGCTTATCCAATTGGTAAGGACATCGTTGGATACCCAGCTCATATCTTTATCCCACAACTCACTTTGGCGGCT
>CATJWA010000353.1 GCA_949744025.1 uncultured Eubacteriales bacterium | reverse complement strand
TACACCCTGTCCGACCCGCGCGCGGAGATACTCAAGCACTTTTCCCGCGCGCTGGCGGAGAAGAAGGGCATGGGCGCGGAGCTGGACCTCATCGAGTCCGTGGAGCGTCTGGCGCCCGAGGTATTTGCCGAGGTGCGCGGGCTGGATAAGCCGATATGCGCAAACGTGGATCTCTACTCCGGTTTCGTCTACAAGCTTTTGAACATACCCGCGGAGCTTTACACCGCGATATTTGCCAGCGCGAGAATGCCGGGCTGGTGCGCGCACCGCATCGAGGAGTGCTGCGCCGACGACCCGAGAATTATCCGCCCGGCGTACAAGACCGTCTGCAAGCGCGTGCCCTACGTCCCGCTGGCGGACAGAGACAAGGAGGAAAAGGAATGATTACTCTGCACGACGAGGGCGTTTTCCTCTCCGGAGGAGAGCTGCAAAAGGCCGCGCCGGTGACGCCCGCCGAGGGACGGCGGCGCACCCTGGCCTGGGATATTTTACACTCGCACAGCGTTTCAAGCGACCCGGAAAATCTTAAAATCCGCTTTGACGCGATGATAAGCCACGACATCACCTATGTCGGCATAATCCAGCAGGCGCGCTGCTCGGGAATGAGGGAGTTTCCCATTCCCTACGCGCTGACCAACTGCCACAACAGCCTGTGCGCCGTCGGAGGCACGATTAACGAGGACGACCACGTTTTCGGCCTGTCCGCGGCGAAGAAGTACGGCGGCATCTATGTGCCCGCAAACCAGAGCGTCATTCACTCCTACGCCCGCGAGCAGCTCTCCGGCTGCGGAAAAATGATTTTAGGCTCGGACTCCCACACGCGCTACGGCGCGCTGGGCACCATGGCCGTGGGCGAGGGCGGGCCGGAGCTGGCAAAGCAGCTTCTGAAAAACACCTGGGACGCGCCGTACCCGAAGGTGGTGCTGGTGTACGTCACCGGTGCGCCGAGGCGCGGCGTGGGGCCCCACGACGCGGCTATTGCGCTGGTCAAGGCCACCTTTGAGTGCGGCTTTGTGAATAACTGCGTGCTGGAGTTCGCGGGGCCGGGGATTGCCTCGCTGCCGATTGATTTCCGAAACGGCATAGACGTGATGACCACGGAAACCACTTGTCTGTCCTCGATTTGGGAGACGGACGGCGAGACGAGAGCGTTTTACGAGACACACGGGCGCGGCGGGGAGTTTGCCGAGCTGCACCCCGGTGATTTTGCCTGGTACGACAAGTACATAGAGCTGGATTTGTCGGCCCTCGAGCCCATGATTGCACTGCCGTTCCACCCGTCGAACGCTTACACGGTTCGCGAGTTTTTAGACAACGCGCCGGAGCTGCTGGCCAAGGTGGAGGCCGACGCCAGAGCGCGCTGGCCCAAGGCGGAGATTGACCTCGGCTGCAAGATAAGAGACGGCGGGGTCTGGGCCGACCAGGGCGTCATCGCCGGCTGCGCGGGCGGACTTTTCGACAACATCAGCGAGGCGGCCGACATTCTGCGCGGCCAAAGCTGCGGAAACGGTGTCTTTACGCTGGACGTGTACCCCACGAGTGTGCCGGTGAGCTTAGAGCTGACGCGAAACGGCTGTACGGCGGAGCTTCTGGAGTGCGGCGCGGTGATAAAGCCGAGCTTCTGCGGGCCCTGCTTCGGCGCGGGGGACGTGCCGGCGCACAACGGGCTGAGCCTACGGCACACGACGAGGAATTTCCCCAACCGAGAGGGAAGCAAGCCCGGCGAGGGGCAGTTTGCCGCTGTGTGTTTGATGGACGCGCGCTCCATCGCCGCGACGGCAGCAAACGGCGGGCGGATTACCCCCGCAACGGAGCTTGACTACGACACCGAACGCCGGCCCTACCGCTTTGACGCGGGGGTCTACGAAAAGAGGGTTTACAACGGTTTTGGCCGTCCCCAGCCGGAAACCGAGCTTGTTTTGGGGCCCAACATCACCGATTGGCCGAAAATGCAGCCGCTGGCGGAAAACCTGCTGGTTGAGTTGGCCGCGGTGCTGCGCGACGAGGTGACGACCACGGATGAGCTCATACCCTCGGGCGAGACCTCCTCCTACCGTTCC
>CATJWA010000352.1 GCA_949744025.1 uncultured Eubacteriales bacterium | reverse complement strand
GTAGACGTTTTCGCTGTAATACACCTTCTGCTGTCCGCCGCGGTAGTTTTTAATTATCGACATGGTCACGTCGGGCTTCAGCGCCATGAGCCGGCCGTTGGTGTCCGTGAATGTGAGGATGCTGTTGCCGACGATGAAGCTGCGGTTCTGCGCGTAGAGGTCATAGGGCTCGAAGCGGCTCATCCTGTAGGGAAGGTAGCCGCAGCCGCGGTATAGCTCGCGCAGGGCCAGACCCACGCGCTCTGTACGGCTTAGTATTTCGCTTTTAAGCTCCATTTTCGCCCTCCCCGCGTATAAGGCCCAGATTTTTCAACACCGCAATATAACCTCCGCTGCCGTATTGTATGCAGCGGTTTACCCTGCCTATCGTGGCGGAGCTTGCGCCTGTTTTCTCGGCCACCTGGCTGTATTTCCCCTTTTCGCACAGCATTTTCGCCACGGCAAGCCTTTGACTGAGCGAGACAATCTCCTTCGAGGTCATTAAATCCTCCAAAAAATCGCGGCACTGCCGCTCGTCCTTGAGGCTCAGCAGCGCAGAAACGAGCATTTTTGTGTTTTCACTGTCAAATACATTCATAAAAGTCCTCCAGACTGCATCGTCATGCTGTCGAGATAACATGATATCACGCTAAAGCGACGATGTCAATAAGCAAACAAAAACCCCCCGCCGCAAAAGCGGCGGGGGCAAATCCTATTCAACTAAAATCTCGGGAAAAATGAGCCTGCCCCTGTTGTACACACCCAGTACATTGTACGTAAGCTCAAAGGCAACATCACGCTTGCCCTCTCCAGCCGTTATCATAATGTCATCCGCCATCCCTATCAGCCGGTTCAGCCTCCCGTCCATGTACTGCTCAAAGTCCAAAGACAGCTCAGCCCTTATCCCTCTGGCTCCACGCAGGATTTTTATGCTGAACCCGCACTCCTCCGAAATCTCCTTCGCCAGCTCTATGAATTTCTCCTGCCCCTTCATTCGCCCGGGCAGCTCCATCATGCTGATATTCTTCTCTACAAATTCAAAGAACCGCTCGGGAGACGCCTCCTCCGCTGTTTCCGGCAGGTTGTCATCCTTCAGTATACTCTCCTGCCCGAAGCTCTCCGCCTCACGGCCCCAGTCGAACCTTGGGAAAGCCTTTTCATAGATAACTCTGTCGGCCTTACCCTCGGCTCTGAAATAAGAAGCCACGTCCATATCTCCCTCTCTCCGTGTGTGTGAATGTATATGTCCCCTCGGCCGTCAGAGAGGGGTAAGGCCCTCTCTGACAGGCTTTGGAGAAAAACAGAAAAACACCGTGCAGGCAACCTGAAATTGCCACACACAGTGCTTTACCTTCATACACACACGATAAACGTAAAAAGGGACTTGAAGATAGAAAGAGAGTCCTGTATAATACGTCTTGGGTGCAGGGGTTAATCCTGTTGTG
>CATJWA010000351.1 GCA_949744025.1 uncultured Eubacteriales bacterium | reverse complement strand
GGTGCTGTCGTTGGGGTAGAGCACGCGGGTGATGTCCTCAGCCTTGTTTTTTGCTGCGAGCGCGCGCTCATACTGCTGGGCGTTGAAGGCGTCGAAGTCGAGCTCCTCCTCGGCCTCGCACTGCCACAGGCGCAGCGTGCCGACGTTGCCGTTGCGGTAGCCGATAACGGGCATGTCGTAGGGCACGGCGATAACCACGTGGTCGGGGAAGGGGATTCTCACCGAGTGGGTGTAGCGGCGGATGCTCCAGGGGTCGCCGAATTTGGTCCAGTCGTCTGCCAGCTCCTTCTGCGCGCCGTTTTCAAAGCGCTGCTTGAACAGGCCGAAGCGGTAGCGCAGTCCGTAGCCGGTCAGGGGTATGCTGCATGTGGCCGCGCTGTCGAGGTAGCAGGCCGCCAGACGGCCGAGGCCGCCGTTGCCGAGGGCCGCGTCCTCAATCTCCTCAAGGCAGCTTAAATCCGCGCCCTTTTCGGCAAAGAGCGCGCGCAGCTCCTCGAGCAGTCCGAGGTTGTAGAGGTTGGAGTAAACCAGCCGTCCGACAAGGTATTCCGCGGAGAAGTAGTAGGCGTGGCGCTTTTTTCCGCGCTCCTTCTTGTTTTTCGACCAGTCGTCATGAATGCCCATCATGATAACCTGGGCCAGGCAGTCGTGCAGCTGCACGGCGCTCGCCTCGGCGAGCGTGACGTCATGCTGCATCCTCAGGAAAGTCTGCGTCCATGTGACAATCTGTTCGCTGTTAAAATACATTCTTTCTATCACCTCACGGCGGATTCTGCAATATCCGGGGGAGGCCCCCGGTCACAGTTAAATTAATTCAATCCTATTATCCTACATTTTACAAGAATTTGCAATACACAAATTCGACTGTCTGTAACGGTTGGACACGGAAAAATTTTGTTATATCATTACCCCGGACGAAAAACACCCAGCCGCGCCCTCCAAACGAGGACGCGGCCAGGCGTGTCGAAAAGTCTCGCGGATATTGGAATTTGCCAGAGGCTTCTTAATGCACGGCTGCGAGCGCCGAACAGCCCGCAGCACGGCGAAGCCCTCCCGAAAAGTGGCTCCGTCACGTTTTTGAAGCGCTTATCGTAAGCTCCACCGGCTCGGTTGCCGTCCAATAGCTGGAATACGCCGGCGACAGCCACACCTCATCGTAGGGGTAGTCGTACAGCGGAAACTCCTCGTAAAAGAACCCGGGCCTCTCCTCGTACTCGCTGCCGGAGATGTTGCTGCTCCATGAGTTGATATAGTACTCGTTCCCCTCGGCGTCAAAGTAGCTGCCGAGGAAAATCTGGTGGAAATTGTGGACCGTCTCGTCCCCGTCCCAGTTTCGCATTGCCGCGCCCACGGCCACGACCCAGCGATTGCCCTCGCGCTCGGCCTTTACAAGCTCCGCGCCCTCGGGCATGGCCTCCGCCGTGCAGCCTGCCAGGTCAACGTGAATTTTCTCCATGTCCTTGTCAAGCCACGTTGCCGCGGTTATCACAATTTTCAATTCCTCCGCGTCGTAGAAGAAGGTGCTGTCCGCGCGGTAGGACGTCATCATGGGCGTGCCGGACATGCCCGTGGCGGTGATGCCGTTTTTCACCGTGTCAAAAACCTCACCGTCGGCCTCAATGCGGAACTCCAGTCCCTTGAGCCAGGCCGTGTTGCCCTCCGCATCCTCCACGTTGAGCCGCAGATGGCTGGGGTAAACCTCGATATCGCGGATAATTATCTCCTGCCCGTCCAGCGTCACGGTTTGGTTGACCTCAATGTTCTTTCCCTGCTGCGTAAAATACGGGTCAAACTCCAGCAGGAAATCAAAGCGCGCGTCGTACACCGGCTCGTCGTAGTCCCGCCCGTCGTCCCACCTGTCGGACGCAGCCGGCGCCGGCGCCGTGCCGAACCAGCTTCCAACGTCGCGGACATTGAGATACATTCTCATTGAGTCGGGCACGTCGCCGTTGACAAAGTCTATGGTCACGCTTTGCAGCTCGCCGATGGGCACGTCGTAGTCGTTGAGGTGGTAGGCGCAGGACTCAAGATGCCCGCTCTCGGCGTTCCGAAATTGCGGGTCCACAGCCAGACACTCGCGCGAGTCCGACTCCAGGCGGAAAAACACCGTCACCTGCTTCTGGTCCACTATCAGATACTCCACCGTCGCGGTGATGTCCCCGTCGGTCTGGGTCAGCTCAATGGGCTGGACATACTCGTTGTCCACCGCGTCGGTCAGACTGCGCGAGAAAGTTACAGCCTTCGCCAGCTCCCGCAGCCCCGGTATCCCCGCGCAGGCCTCCGCCACCGGCTCGCTGAAATTCACCAGCCCCACGAAGCAGACGAACAGCGCCAGCATCGTTACCGCGGGCCGCGTGACCAGCCTTCTGCGCCTCAGCCGCGCCCTCGCCCGCTCCACGCAGCCGTCTGCGCCCTCGCCGGGGACGCTTATCTCGTCCAAAAGACGCATATATTCATCATTCCGGTTCATAATACCCTCCAATCAAAGCCGCACTCCGTCACCGTGCAGCAGGCCAAAATCTTCCTGAGCCCTGGAGACGCATTAAGCCTCCTTATCCTCAAGGGTAAGCCGCAGCAGCTCCAGCGCGCGCCTCTGCCGCGTCGCCGCCGTGCCGGGCGGAATGTCTAAAATCTCCGCCGTCTCGCGCAGGGTGTACCCCGCGAAATAGCGCAGAACCACAACGTCGCGCAGCTGCCCCGGCAGACTTCTCACCGCCTCCCTGAGCGGCAGCGCGTCAAACCTCTCCGCCGCCTCCTCGGGAATTTCGTCAAGGCTCAGCTCCCGCTTGCGCCGCTTGAGCTCGCGCAGACACTCGTTTATCACTATCCGCGTCATCCACGTATCAAAAAATTCGGGCTGCCTCAGCTTTCTGCAAGCGCGCAGCGCCCTGTAAACCGCCTCGTCGAGCGCGTCGAGCGCCGCCGCCTCCCCGCCGAGATACATGTACGCGGTTTTGTACAGCTTATCGCGTATTCCCTCGACTCTTGCGGCAAATTCTCCCGTATCCGTCGCGCGCACCCCCTTTTTCCGTCTGTCCTGACATGTCATTCACCCGTTAGACCGCGCAGCACGCGGTTTTTATTTCCCCCGCACAGAAAAATTTAAATAATTCGGCCCTCCCGCGCCGTTTCGGGAGGGCCGTTTTTGATTAAATAATTATTATGGACCCTGAAAAAGGAAAATACAAGTAAAAATTTTGAAAAAACCATTTACTTTTTTACCGAAAATGTGCTATAATGATATAGCAAAGTGTATAAGTGTATGACGTGGTCCGCATGAGGGCGGACAAAAGGAAGAAATGCCCGAGCGCCGGTCTCCGGACTGGAAGTGAAGGTTTTTTATTTTTTATGGGAGGGTTGGAAAAAATGTATCAGGCAGGGGAACTGATCCTGTACGGCCGGACCGGCGTCTGCCGCGTGGAGGAGATAACCACGGTCAAGCAGCGCGGAACGAGCCAGGAGCAGATGTACTACGTGCTCAAGCCTCTGTATCAGCGCTGCAATATCACGACTCCCGTCGGAAGCACGAAGGTTTTCTCGCGGCCGATAATCTCCAGGGAGGAGGCCGAGCGCGTGATAGGCGCCATACCGACGGTGAAGCCGGAGGCGTATCACAACCGCAACCTCAACCAGCTGCGGGAGCACTACCGCTCCTGCATGGAGACGTACGACTGCGTGGACCTCATCAAGCTTACCATGTCGCTGTACGCGAAGAAGCGGGAGGCCGAGGAGCAGAAGCGCAAGTTCGGAGCGGTGGACGAAAGGTTTATGAAGGAGGCGGAGGAGCTGCTTTTCGGCGAGCTTGCCGCCGCGCTGGATATCCCCCGCGAGGATGTGCGGGGATATATTGAGAAATCGTTAAAATAAGGCAGGCCCCTTGGGGCCCGCCTTATTTTAAATCGGGCTGGCGTCCCCTGTGGGGTCATCAGCCCGAGAGGGCTTCGCTTCGCTCTGCGCCTTTGTTGCCTGCCGCTTGCGGCAGGCAAGCCGACGCTCGCTCCGCGCAGAGTGTTTTTTGTCAGACACGTGTCCTGACAAAAACGATTTGATTTTATTCGCGGCGTGCGCGCCGCGAAATCTACGATGTTGTTGCAGGCTTAAAGACCATGGCTCCCTTTGGGACCATGGCTTTTTCGCCCTCATGCGTCGTATTCTATGAGGCAGCTGAATTTCTCCTCCGAGCCCTCGCCGTAGACTGTCTCCTCCCCGCCGGCGTCGTAGATTATCACCTCGGCGTTGGCGGACACGCTCTGCCCGGCGGCGGACTCCGCGGCGGGCGCAATCGCGGTGTCGGGCGCCGGCGCGGGCGTGTCCTGCTCGGGCGCCGGCGCGCTC
>CATJWA010000350.1 GCA_949744025.1 uncultured Eubacteriales bacterium | reverse complement strand
CGCCCTTGTCAGGGCGCGGAAAAGCTGCTCCTCGCAGCCGTAAAGCCGGTATTTTGTGCTGTCAAGCTCGCTCTGCACGCGGGCAACCGCCGCCGCAGTTTCCTCAGCTTTTGCCGAAAGCAGCATGGAAATCTGCCGGTTCTGCTCCGAGGCGCGGCAGACGTGATCATAAGCGCGCCTGCCGCACAAAAGCTCCGCGCGCGTGCCGCCCCGGAGCTTCTGCGCGGAGATTATTTTTATCAGGCCAATTTCCCCTGTACGCGCGACATGCGTGCCGCAGCAGGCGCACACGTCCGCGCCGGGCACGGAGACTATACGCACCGCGCCGTGGAGCTCCTTTTTGCTGCGGTAGTCAAGCCGCGCAAGCTCACCCGCGCACGGCCAGCTCACCTCAACGGGCAGATTTTCCCACAGCTTTTCATTTGCCGCGCGCTCTATGTCCATGAGCTCGTTCCAGCCGAGCTCGCCGCTGAAATCTATCGCGGTGGTTTCCGCGCCCATGTGGAAGCCTACGTTGTCATAGCCGAAACGCGCGTGGACCAGTCCGCTGACGATGTGCTCGCCGCTGTGCTGCTGCATGAAGTCAAATCGGCGCGGCCAGTCTATTTCCCCTGAGACTGGCGAGCCGGGCTCAAGCGGCGCGGTGCACAAGTGGATGACTTCTCCGTCCCTTTCCTGTGTGTCGGTGACGCCGGCCGCTCCGAGCGTGCCAATGTCGCCGGGCTGACCGCCACCCTCGGGGTAAAAGGCCGTGCTCTCGAGCGTCACAAGCCAGACTCCGCCCTCCCGCTCGCAGGAGACGACGCGGGAGCTGAAAGAACGGGTGTACTGGTTTTCATAATATAATCTCTCTGTCGCCATGTGTTCCTCCGTATTACAAGCCCCCGCTCCGAAAAAGGGCGGGGGCCGCGTTTTTTCAGTTTTCCGCCACGGGCGTCTGCTCCGGCGCGGGCTCTGCCGTGCCGAACAGCTCATTGAAGTCGAGCGTTGCAAACTTTTCTGTGTACTCGAGCTCGGCGGAATCAAACCAGTCGGCGCTCATGTTGTCAAACAGCGCGGAGGCCGCGAGATAGCGCAGAGTGTAGCCGCGGTAGTCCATCTGCTCGTCCGCATCCAGGGGCAGGCGCAGGATGATGTGGTAGCCGAAATCGCTCTCCACCAGCTCGGGCGACATCTCCCCGTCGCCGAGCGAAAGGACAGACTCCTCGAAGGGCTGCACCATCTCGCCGGGCAAAAAGTAATAGCCCCTGGGCGCGGTAATAAGACCGCCATCCTCGCTGTTTTCGTTCATCAGCTCGTCGAACTTCGTCTCCAGCTCACTGCCGGAAAGCCCCTTGAGCTGGCCCAGCAGCTCGTCGGCGCGGGCGTGCTTCGCCTCAATCTCCGCCTCGCTCAGGGGGCTGCCGCCGTCATCCACGGTGCGCAGGAGAATGTGCTTGGCGTGCATGTAGCCCGAGTCCTGAGCGTAAGACAGCGCGTCCTCGTCGGGGAGCTCCGCGCCCATGACTCCGAAATAATGCTCGAATATGTTCAGGTAGTTGACGGATACCGAGTTCATCTTGTCGTACATCGCGCGGGTAATGTGGTGCTCGGTGAGGTATTTGTCAAAGGCGGCCTCGTCACCGCCGCCGTAGCTGGTCACGTCGTCGGCGTATATCGCGTCAATCTCGGCCTGCTCCTGCGCGCTTATCTCAAGGGACAGCTCGTCCGCCTTCTGCTCGACGGTCCGGTACTGCGTGAGCATCGTCTCGGCGTAATTCTGGGCGAAGCCCTGATAGGTAAATTCCCCGTCAAGGTCGGCGGACCAGTCCACCTCGGACATCTGCTGCATCTGATAAGCGATTGAATAAATCCAGTAGAAATACTCGTCCCAGGCAACGGCGCTGCCGTTTATGGTCATGACGACCTCGTCCGGCTCATATTTGGCAAAGGCAAGGTCATAGCGGTCAGGCTCCTTTTCCGGCGCGGGCGCAGCCGTGGGCTCAGGGGAAGCGGTTGCCTCCGGCGGCGTTTCCTGCGGCGCGGGCGCGCCGGAGCAGGCGGTCATGCAGGCAAATATTACGACAAGCGCCAGCAGCGCGCTGAGTTTTTTCTTCATGCTTTAATCTCCTTATACGTATTGCGTCTTACGAAGTTTTAATATAATACCACCTTTCTTTTCGACGCGCAAGGCTTTGGGGCAATTATTGCCCGAGTCGAGAAATTTAATATTTTTTTCATTCACTTTTTGGCTGCGCGGTGATATAATAGCAATAACTGCGCCCTCAGACGCGGTGTGAAGAAAGAAAAACCATTCTGGAGGCTTAAATGCCATGCCTAAGCGAATGATGCTGCTTGTCAATCCAAACGCGGGCAAAGGGGGGTACAAGACTTCCCTGACCACCGTGATAGAGGAATTTTGCAGGGGAGATTTCCTGCCGACGGTTTTTTTTACAATGCACTCGGGCCACGCGCCCGAGCTGGTGGAGCGCTATGCCTCAGATTATGACCTGGTGGTGTGTCTCGGCGGCGACGGCACGCTCAGCGAGGTTGTGGGCGGCATGATGCGCGCGCGCACTAAGCGCCCTATCGGATACATACCCTACGGCACCGCCAACGACGTTGCCCGCACGCTGGAGCTGTCGTCCCACCCCGCGCAGGCGGCGCAGGCGATTGTGAAGGGGAATCTGTTCCCGTTTGACGTGGGGCAGTTCGGCGCGGATAAGTTTTTCACCTATGTTGCGGCCTTCGGCGCGTTTACGGACGTAAGCTATGCCACACCGCAGGAGAAAAAGCACGTGCTCGGCCACATGGCGTATATGCTCGAGGGTATCAAGAGTCTTAACCGCCTGAACCATTACAGAGCCATCGTGGAGTACGACGGCGGTGTCATCGAGGACGATTTTATTTTCGGGGCGGTAACAAATTCCACGTCTATTGCCGGGCTGGTAAAGCTCGACCGCGGCGCGGTAAACCTCTCTGACGGCATGTTTGAGGTGCTGCTGGTGCGTAACCCGCAGGACCTTTCGGAGCTCAACAACATTATCTCCGCCGTGCTGCTGTCTAACTTCAATTCTCCCAGCGTGCTGTTTTTCCGCAGCAGCGAGGTCAGGATAATGTTCGAGCAGCCCGTGGCCTGGACCCGCGACGGCGAGGACGGCGGCAGCCACAGGGATGTGATGATAGTCAACCGGCACCCGGGAGTAGAGCTAATCATTTAAGACCGAGACATTTGGCCTTTGTCTTAAATGAGGGGATACGCTGCAGGCAGCTCTGCATCAAGAATTTATATTCATAAATTGAAAATACCAAACAGACAGTGAAAAGGTCCGTTCAGACGGAGTTTGAGATTGTGAATACAGGTCCTAAGATAAGCGAGGCCTGCCTGCGGGCCTTGTTGGAGGGAGAAAACTTTGAACCGACAGAAATTTCTGGCTGAGCTGTCCCGACTGCTGGGCTTTATGTCCTCGTGGGACAGGGACGCCGAGATGAACAAATACATTGAAATGCTCGACGCGGCTGAGGATGAGGAGGCCTTGATTGAGTCTCTGGGCACGCCGACGCAGCTTGCAATATCCGTGGCGCTGGGCTATAAGCCCACACCTCGGCTGGGCACGCAGCCGCCTGAGCCTGAGCCCGCTCCGGTATCCGAACCGGAAGCGTCGGGGCAAGCAGCGCCTGAACCCGAACCGGAACAGGAGCCCGAGCAGGAGGACAAGCCCGAACCCCCGCCCCCGCCGAAAAAGCGGGATGAGCTCCAGATAGTGACGGACGGCGAATTTGAGTACGGCATGGAGCTTGCCATACTGATGGGAGAGCCGATATCCGCCGCGGTGGAAAGCGCGCTCAACGGCGAGTATTTGCCTGACCCCGACTTCTCGCTCGAGGAAATTTTGAAGGAAGCCCGCGGTGAACCGGACATCGTGCCGGGCACAGGGGCGTCAGAGCCCGAGGATACCGAAGCTCAAAACGGCGGCGACGGCAATGATGCAGGCGCCGAACCGGAGCCGCCTGCTGAGGACGCGCCCGACGGAAATGAGCAGGCACAGTCCGAGCAGTCCCCACAGGAGGAGCTGCCCGAGGAGACAGAACCGGAAACCGTACCCGGCGAGGCCGCCGCGGAGACGGAGACGGAGACGGTGTCTGAGCCCGTGCGGGACGTGGAAGAAGCCCAGCCCGAGACGGCGGCTGAACCGGAAAATGCCGGAGAACCAGAGCCTGAGCCTGCGGCGCCGCAGGAGACGCCCGCCGCGCAGGCTCCGGACGAGGCGGGGACAGCGGTCGCCGACCAACCGGAAACCTTGTCCGCGGAGGCAGCACAGGAGGCGGAACCCGTGTTTGACAAATCCACGGCTCCGCTGCCCGAGTCGCTTATTTCGGCGGAGAACGGAACCGAGCACGGGGAGAAGCCCGCCGGAGAGGCTGGGCCTCACCCCCCCGAGCTCGTGTTTGACCCTGATAAATTTGCTGAGCTTCCTCCGGACGAGCCAATCCAGCCGCACGAGCCTGACGAGCCCGGACGGCCGCACCGCTCG
>CATJWA010000349.1 GCA_949744025.1 uncultured Eubacteriales bacterium | reverse complement strand
GTCGTGAGCGTGAAGCGCCGCCCCCGCGCCTGCCGCTCCCCGCGGCGCAGGGCGATAACGTCCCCGTCGGCCAGCACAAGGCGCAGCGCGTTAATATAAGGCCGCGTGGGCCCGTACAGGTAGGTCTTGGCTCCGGAGGAGTTGCAGGCGGCCATGCCGCCGAGGGAGGCCGAGGACTCCGTCGGGTCCGGCGGAAAATACTGCGCGGGCATTTTGCGCATTTCCTCCAGTGCGGCAAGGGACTGCCCGTCCCAGTCCGCGCCGTCAAAGCTGCGCGCGGCAATCATCTGCCGCAGTACGCCCAGCGAAAGCCCCGGCTGCACGCGCAGGTAAACCGTGCCGCCGTCAATTCGCAGGCCGGTCGCCCTGTCCATGCGCGTCAGGCTCATGATGTGCCCGCCGCAGGGCACGGACGCGGCCGTCAGCCCCGTGCGGTTGCCCTGCACGGTCACGCGCTCGCCGCGTGCGGAAAAATGGCGCAGCAGAGCGCTTATCTCCGCCTCGCTTGTGGGAAAGGAGATGCTCCGCGCCGTGCCGGCGGCCTTCGTCTCGTCGTGGAGAAAGTCGCGGTGCTCCTCGCTGATGGGTATGATAAGATTTTCAATATTCATAAGCAGACAACTCAAATCAAAAAATATAATAGCCTATTTTAGCACCGAACAGCCCGCATGTCCAATATTTTGTGCGCCCGGCGGTTGACATTTGCGCGGCGGCCGCCGATAATAGCATAAACGGAAACAGAGACGGAGGTGCGCGCCCCATGAAGGAGCTAACAGTCGGAAAAAACGATGCCGGACAGCGGCTCGACCGCTTTGTCGGCAAGGCGGTGCCGCTTTTGCCGGAGGCGCTGCTGCAAAAATATATTCGCCTGAAGCGGATAAAGCTCAACGAAAAGGGCGCGAAGCGCGACACGCGCCTGAGTGACGGCGACGTTCTGCGGCTTTACATAAACGACGAGTTTTTTGAAAGGCCGCGGGAGGAGAACTCCTACCTCAAGGTCGGCACGCCGAAAATTGACATTGTGTACGAGGATGAAAATATCCTCCTTGCCGACAAAAAGCCGGGTATGCTCTGCCACAGCGCCGGAAAGTGGGACTACAACACCCTCGTGGCAAACATTCAGGCCCGCGCCTATCAAAACGGGGAGTGGCGTCCGCGTGAGGAAAATTCCTTCGCTCCCGCGCTGTGCAACCGCATTGACCGCAATACCGGCGGTATAGTCATAGCCGCGAAAAACGCCGAGGCGCTGCGCATACTCAACGAAAAGATACGTGACCGTGAGATAGACAAGCGCTACCTGTGCCTCGTCCACGGCCGGCCGAGTCCTCCCTCGGGAGAGCTGACCGGCTATATCTTCAAGGACGCGAAGAAAAACCAGGTGTACGTCAGGGATAAACCCGAGCCCGGCGCGCGCACGGCGGTGACACGGTATAGGACCCTTCAAAGCCGCGGCGGCCTCTCGCTTGTGGAGTGCCGCCTGCTCACGGGGCGCACCCACCAGATACGCGCGCAGATGTCCCACGCGGGCTGGCCGCTTTTGGGCGACGGCAAATACGGCTCCGAGCGCCAAAACAGGACCTACGGCGAAAAGGGCCAGGCTCTGTATTCGTACAGGCTTCGCTTTGATTTCCCCACCGACGCGGGGATCTTGAATTATCTGCGCGGCAGGGAGTTTACCGTGGAGAAAATAGACTTTGTGGAAAAATATTTCCCCCTCTGCCCATAGCCCCCAGACCCCCCAAAAGCAGCAGCAACATATGCAACAAAAATGAAAAAAGTTAAAAAATTTCTCATTTAGACGAAAAAGACGGGTTTTTTGACCGGCTCATTAAAAGCTTCGCCGGCCCGTGAAAAGGCCGAGACAGGAGGGCGCTGCCCCCCTGTCTCGGCGCGCGTCTTGAAATCAGAAGGTCAGGAGAGGCAAGAGGGACCCTGCCAGGGTCCTCACAGGTCCCGCCGCGCCTTTTTTTCAGTTGAATTCCTCATAAATCGCCCGAATTGTTTTTTCATAATCGCCCTCGGCCACGCCGAGGATGATATTCAGCTCGCTTGAGCCCTGGTCGAGCATACGGATGTTCACGTCCGCGTTTGCCACGGCGGAGATTATCCGCGCGGCAGTGCCCTTGGTGCAGACCATGCCGCGCCCCACGACGGCGATTATCGCCAGCCCGTCCTCAACGCAGAGCGTGTCGGGGTGCACGAGCTCGCGTATGTCCTCAAGAAGCTGCTCCCGGCAGGGCGAGAGCTTCTGGGTGTCCACCAGCACGGACATGGTGTCGATGCCGGAGGGGAGGTGCTCAAAGGACAGCCCGTGCTCCTCCAGCGCCTGTAAAACCTTGCGCCCGAAGCCAATCTCGGCGTTCATCATGGCTTTCTCAATCAGAATGCTTGAAAAGCCGCGGCAGCCGGCGATGCCGGTTACGGGGCGCAGTGCGCCGGCGGGAATGTCCTGGGTTATGACGGTGCCGGGGTCGTCGGGGCGGTTGGTGTTGCGGATGTTTATGGGTATGCCGGCCGCGCGCGCGGGGAAAACAGCGTCCTCGTGCAGCACGGACGCGCCCATGTAGGCCAGCTCCCGCAGCTCTGTGTAGCTGATGTAGTCGATGGGCCTGGGGTTGTCCACCACGCGCGGGTCGGCTGTCATCATGCCGGAGACGTCTGTCCAGTTTTCGTACAGGTCGGCATTCATACCCCGGGCGAGTATCGCGCCGGTGACGTCTGAGCCGCCGCGCGAGAAGGTGCGCACGGTGCCGTCGGCCTGCGCTCCGTAAAAGCCGGGGATTACCGCGTGGTCAACCCCGCGCATGACACGCGCTATGGCCGCGTAGGTCGCGTCCTTGTCCAGCGTGCCGTCGGGACGGAAAATTATGCAGCGCGCCGCGTCGATAAATCGAAAGCCCAGATAGGCGGACATCAGCCGCGCGCTGAGGTATTCTCCGCGGCTTGCCATGTACTCGCGTGAGGGCTTGCCCAGCAGGTGGCGGCGTATTGTCTCCAGCTCGCCGTGAATGTCAAAATCGAGCTCCAGCTCCCGCGCGATGCCGGCGAAGCGCTCGCGTATCTGTCCGAGCACATCGGAGAAGTCCGCGCCGCTCACGGCCCGGTCATAGCAGGCGTAGAGCATGTCGGTGATTTTTATGTCGGCGTCGTCGCGCTTGCCGGGCGCGGAGACCACAACATAGCGCCGCGCGGAATCCGCGTGGATTATGTCCGCGGCTTTCCTGAACTGCTCGGCGCAGGACAGCGAGCTGCCGCCGAATTTTAACACGATTGAACTGATATTGGCCTTCATTTTTCTTTTTCCTCCGTAAAAGGGATTATATGCAAGAAGCTCCGTGGAGCTTTTGATATCAGAATTTATTGAGAAAATCGCTTATAACCGCCGCGTGAACAGCCGCCGCGCCGGGCAGCAGACTGTCGTCGGGCAGAAAATCCGGTGAGTGCAGCGGCGCGCGGCCGCCGACGCCGAAGTGGTAGAAGCAGCCGGGGCGGCTTTCCAGAAAGTATCCGAAGTCCTCGGTGGTCATGGTCGGCTCCGAGATTTCAAGCACGCGCTCCGCGCCGAGGAGCCGCCGCGCCGCGTCTGCGGCCAGCCGGGAGTATTCGTCATGGTTGACAATGCCGGGATAGCCCCAGCGTATATCAATCTCAGCCGCGGCCCCGACAGCCTCCGACGCGGAGGCGATGAGGCTGCGCACGGCATTCACTGCCTCGCGCCGTGCCTCGGGGCCGAGAGTGCGTATCATGCCGCGTATTTCCGCCTCGCCGGCTATGACGTTCTCCGCCGTGCCGCCGTGGAGTGTGCAGACGGAGATGACCGTTCTGCCGT
>CATJWA010000348.1 GCA_949744025.1 uncultured Eubacteriales bacterium | reverse complement strand
GCTGATAGCTCAGACCGAAAAAACCACAGCGCGCCCCGCCGCGTAAATCCGCGGCGGGGCGCCGACTTGAAAAGGGACGGAGTGTATCAATGACCAATCTGACAATAGGCGTGATAGGCATTGTGGTGTTTCTTGTGCTCATTTTCATGGGCATGAACATCGGCCTTGCGCTGCTGCTGGTCGGCTTCGGGGGCTACGCCGCGGTTATTAACCCCACGGCGGCTTTCGCCCTGCTGAGGACCGACCCATCCACAAACGCGAGTACATACTCGTTCATGGTGGTGCCGCTGTTTATTCTGATGGGCAACTTCGCCTATCACGCGGGCCTGTCCGGAGGGCTTTACGACTGCGCGGACAAGTGGCTCAACCGCCTGCCGGGCGGTCTGGCCTGCGCAACGATAGCCGCATGCGCCGGCTTCGGCGCCATATGCGGCTCCTGCGCGGCCACCTGCGCGACCATGGGCACCATAGCTATTCCCGAAATGCGCAAATACAGCTACAACAACCGCCTTGCCACGGGCTCCGTGGCCATGGGCGGCACGCTGGGAATACTCATTCCGCCGAGCACTCCCATGATAATATACTGCATTATGGCCGAGTCGTCCATAGGCAAGCAGTTTATCGCGGGTATACTGCCGGGCGTTATGATGGCTGTGCTGTGTATAGCCACAATAATTCTTCTGGTTGCGTTCAACCCCGCGATGGCGCCGCGCGGCGAGAAGTACACGCTCAAGGAAAAGCTTGTCTCGCTCAAGGGACTTATCGGCGTGGTGATACTGTTCGGCGTGGTGCTCGGAGGCATGTTCTCCGGAGCGTTCTCGGTCAACCAGGCCTCGGCCATAGGCGCGTTCCTTGCGGCGATACTTATGGTTATAAACATGGCGATGAACAGCGGCCTGAGCTGGAAAGCGTTCTGGGCGAAGTTCAGCGACGCTATGTGGACCACCATACAGACCTTTGCGATGACCTTTCTTATCATTATCGGAGCGAGCGTATTCTGCAAGTTCCTGACCCTGACGCAGATACCCATGCAGCTGGCAAACTTCATCGGCTCGCTGAACGTCTCGCGCTATATCATCATAGTGCTTATGACGATTGTGTACCTGTTTCTGGGTATGATAATGGATGAGCTGCCGATGATTATGCTGACGGTTCCCATCTTTCTGCCGATAGCGGTGGAGCTGGGATTTGACCCGATATGGTTCGGAATTTATGTCATCCTGGCAATGGAGCTGGGTGCGGTTTCCCCGCCGGTGGGTCTCAACTGCTTTATCATTTCAGGCGTGGCCAAGGACGTGCCGCTCGGCGAGATATACAAGGGCGCTCTGCCGTTTATGCTGACCATTTTCGTCGGCATCGCGCTTATTACAATATTCCCGAGCATTGTGCTTGTGCTGCCAAACCTGATGAATTGAGGTGACGGACATGAGTATTGAAAAGGTCAGGAAGATAAGCGCGAAAATAAGCCGCTTCACCACGGCGGTCGGCGTTGTCAGCTTTGTATGCGTGCTGGTGATGATGCTTATGAACGTCGCGGACGTTATCATGACAAAGCTTTTCCAGCAGCCGGTTATAGGCGCGTATGAGCTCACGCAGCGATTTCTCATGTGCGCGGTGTTCGCCTCGTTTGCTTACGGGCAGTCGAAGAAGTCGCACATCAACATGACGCTTATCATCGCAAAATTCCCGCGCGCTTTACGCTTTATCATTTTTACGATTATGGGCGTGCTGTCAACCTTTGCCGCGGGCGCGATGACCTGGGCGGCGCTGCTCCAGGGCAACGTGGCCGTGGAGACGGGCTACATGACGGAGGTTCTGTACATTCCGCTGTATCCGTTTTACTACATTGAATTCGTGGCGATGGCCATCTTCACGGTGACGCTGGCTTACGACACGGTACTCAGCGCCATTGCTATTGGCCGCGACGACTTCGCGGAGATGATTCAGGCCGAATGGAGCTGAATGAATAAATAAGAGCCGCGCCCTTGGGGGCGCGGCTCCTGTTTTGCTTCGGGCCCGCATGGGGGGCTTTTATTCCTCGATTCCGTACAGGTTTATCATCATAAAGGACACGAGAAGGCGAAAGCGGACGTCGGGGTCCTCGAGGTCGCCGAGGTCAACTATGGCGCGGATGTGCTCGACACGGTAGACCACGCTGTTGCGGTGCAGGTGCATGAGCTCGCCCGTTTCCTTCGCGCGGCGCTCGCAGCGCAGAAAGTTGTACAGCAGCTCCATATTGTTGGAGCTGTGCTTTTTATCGTACTGCGCAAGCTGCGTAAGCGCGCGGCCGGCGCGGCTGCTGCGCAGGGACTGTATCACCTCGTAGCTGTTTTGAAGCATGCAGTAGTGCAGCAGCTCGTCAAAAACGGACACGCGGGGCGTCGCCAGATGTATGTCCTCCACCAGAGCGTTTTTTGACAGGCGCACGCCGCAGTGAAGCGCCATGCCGGACTGCTTGTAGGCATTTGGGCACAGCTCCAGCTCGCGAAAAGCCGAGCTTATTCCGCACTGAAGGTCATAGCGCTCCATGACGGTTCCGACCCTGCGGGCTATGGCGAGCATGGTCTCGCGGGGGTCCTGCGCTTGCAGGCTCAGCAGCAGTATAAGCTCCTGGGAATAAAGCGAGGTCATGGACCTGGGGAACAGGTCCGCGATGGCCTGTCCGATTATTCCCACAAGCGTATTTGCCACGCCGCTGACCGGTATGCGCAGCACGCACATTTCACCGCCGGCGGGGAAGTCCGCTTCGGCAAGGCGCTCGCGGGCCGAGGCGTAGTCCGTGGTTTTGCCCTCTATGAGTCCCTCAAGAAAGGTGCTGTAAATTACAACCTTGGCGTCCTTGCTCTCCCACTCGTGGGCGCAGAATTTGGCGATGAAGGTACACAGTATCTTGTACAGGTCCAGAAGGCCCTGCGTGGCCTCGTAGTTGTTGCAGGTCATTACCGCGTGGGCGACGTAGTTGCCCTCGATGCGAAACACCTGTCCGACTACGCTGTAGGGCGAGTAGACATTGTCGTTGTCAATGTAAAAGTCATTTTTCTCCCAGAAATTAAAGCGGCCGGTTTTCTTGAACATGTCTATGGTGGACTCGGGGTGGAAGCCGTACTCGACCATGCGCCTGCACAGCGGGTCGTCGCAGGGTATATTGGCGGTATTGGCGACGAGTTTGAAGGCGGCGTCGTTCACGGCGATATAGTTGCCTATCATGTCGCGGCTCATCTCCAGAATCGTCTGGAGCGTGCAGCCGTTCATCATCGCCTCGGTCATGCGCATCCACCAGTCGAGCACCTGCATGAACTTTTCGGACAGCAGGGAGAATATCTCGAGATATGAGACGTTGGCGCTTATTATTATGCTGCCGCTCAGGCGCTCGGGCGTTTCGCCGCTGTCCGGCAGGCGGTCGCGCACGCAGATATAGCAGGCGCTCTGACGGTCCGAGGGAAAGCGCAGGTAGTCCGACAGCCGGCAGACATACAGGCTGCCGGCGGACAGTCCGGACGGCGAAGCCTCCTCCGGCAGCAGCGCTACGCGCGCGAAGCTGTGCTCGTCAAGCGAGCTTATGTGTATTTCCAGCGGGTATTGCTTTATGCAGTCGAGCAGCATGTTGAGTGTGACAAGCATGGTATCCGCCCCTTTCGGTTTTGCATATAATGTACCACAAAACCGCGGTACATGTCAAAAAAGAGGAACCGGCTGTGGATTTAAGGCCCAGCCGGCTCCTTTTTCTGTTTTATACTAAAATTGGTATTACATTGGCCACTCGGAGATTACGCGCTCGCGGACCTCCTCATTGAACAGGCCGGCGGTGTTTTTTACCGCGTCGAAGATGAGCTGTATGGCCAGCAGGGTCATGCCTATTCCCATGAGATAATAAAACGGGTAGAAGGGAATATACAGCGTCGCCGTGGCGGACTTCATCGTCTGGACAAAGCCGGCGTGGACAAAGGAGGCGTAGGTCAGCAGGATGCCGACAATGGCGCTGAGCCAGTTGACCACGACCCAGGATATCATCGGGCCCATGCCGGGCAGCTTGCGCATGAAGAAGGTTATCTCCACCATGCCGCGCTTGTGCTGAGTATAGGCCATGCCGAAGAACACCAGCACGGTCTCCGCCAGACTGACATACTCGGTGCTGCCGCGAATGGCGCTGTTGAGCACAAAGCGGCGGAACACGTCAACCACGATGATGCCGAAGTTGAACAGCATGGCGATGGCGGCCACAACGCAGCCGGCCAGGCCGAGCCAGCCTACTACTCTGTCGATTTTGTCAAGAGTCTTCACGGATAGCACCGTCCTTTACGTCAGTCGGCCAGAATGCCGTTGTAATAGTCGATATACTCGCGGGTCTTGTCGAATATGCCCTGTCCGTCATAGCCGGCGGCGTTCATCTCCTCAATCCATGCCTGCCACACGTCCTCCGCCGCGGCGGTGAACTCGGCGTTGAGCTCGTCGCTGATGGGAACGACGGGGATATTCATAGTCTCGGCCTGCGCAATCATTCTGTCGGCCTGCTCGTCGAACAGGTCGCAGATGCGGTCGCGGAACCACTGGGCGCTGTCGTCAATGAGAGTTTTGAGCTCGTCGGGGAGGGCGTTGTACTTGTCCTTGTTCAGG
>CATJWA010000347.1 GCA_949744025.1 uncultured Eubacteriales bacterium | reverse complement strand
CAAAATGGGAGGAATTTCTATGAGCGTCGATTACGATCGCATCGTAACTTCCACGGCGTGGTCCCCCGGCCCCGGATGTCACGGCGGCTGCGGCGTGAAGATTTACGTCAAGGGCGACAAGGTAGTCAAGGTCGAAGGCGATCCCTGTCACCCCTACAACAATGGGCGCGGTTGCTCCAGACTGCTTGCCATGACCCAGTTTATGTACCACCCCGACCGCATACTCTACCCCCTCAAGCGCATCGGCCCCCGCGGTGATGGACGCTTCGCCCGCATAAGCTGGGACGAGGCCTACGACATCATCGAGGATAAGTTCAACAAGATTAAGCAGGATTACGGCGCAAACTCCGTAATCTTCATTCAGGGCACCGGCCGCGACATAGGCGGTCCCATGTCCATCGTGGCCTACAACTACGGCTCGGCCAACTGGTCCCAGCTCGGCCTCGCCGGTCAGGCCTGCTATGGTCCGCGCCTTGGCGCCATGTCCGCCATTCAGGGCGACAACTCCATAACCGACGCCTCCCAGTTCCTCGAAAAGCGCTATGACGACCCGCGCTGGAAGGTCCCCAAATACATAATCGTCTGGGCTCAGGACCCGACCCGCGGCTGTCAGGACGGCTTCTACGGCAACTGGATTGTTGACTGCATGAAGCGCGGAAGCAAGCTTATCGTCATCGACCCGCGCCAGAATTTCCTGACCTCCCGCGCGGAGTATCATCTCCAGCTGCGCCCCGGCACGGACGCGGCCATCGCAATGTGCATGATAAACCTCATCATCGAGAACGACTGGTACAACCACGAGTTCGTCGAAAACTGGTGCCAGGGCTTTGAGGAGCTGCGTGAGCGCGCCAAGGAGTTCACCCTTGAGAAGGTTTCCGCCCTGACATGGGTACCGAAGGAGACCATCTACGAGGCCACCAAGGCCTACGCCCTCAACTCTCCCGGCTCCGCAATTCAGTGGGGCCTGCCCTTTGACCAGATAGGCGACGGCGTCCACGCCGCCCAGGCGGTCAACGACCTGTGGGCCATCACTGGCAACATCGACGTTCCCGGCGGTCAGGTTATCGCCCGCAACGGCTACCATGTCTCCGCCTACCCCTTCGACAATTACCAGCTGGCCGACATGTTCGGCGAGCAGTTCGTCAAGGACGTTGTCCAGAAGCGCATCGGCTCCGACGAGTACGGCTGGCTGCGCAACTGGCGCTGCTACATACAGCCCGACCTTGCAATCGACCAGATGCTGACTCAGAAGCCCTACCCCATCCGCGCGACCTGGACGCAGACGGCCAACCCTGTAGCACGCGGCGCGGACGTGAAGCTGCACTATCAGGCGATGATGGCGATGGACTTCAACGTGGTCGTGGACCTGTTCCACAACGCAACGACCATGTCCGTGGCCGACATCATCCTGCCCGCGTCCACCTTTGCCGAGCGCACCGGCTTCAGAAGCTGGTTTGAGCCCGTGCAGATAATCCAGCCCGCCGTTCAGGTCGGCGAGTGCAAGAACGACTGGGAGATAGCCTGCGACATGGCCGCGCGCTTCAATCCCGAGTTCAAAAAACGTTTCCCGAACGGCTTTGACGACTACATGAATTGGCGTCTTGAGCCCTCCGGCGAGACCTATGAGAGCCTCAAGGCCAAGGGCGGCTGGAAATGGGGCGACGCTGAGACAAAGACCGAGGAAGTCGAGTCCAAGGTTCCCTGGATTCCCTATTACCGCTATAAAACCGGCGCTCTGCGTCCCGACGGTAAGCCCGGCTTCCGCACCCCCTCCGGCAAGGTGGAGCTGTACTCCACGCAGAACGAGAGCTGGGGCGCCACCGGCCGCACCATCGTAGACCCGCTGCCCCACTTCCAGGAACCGCCCGAGTCCGAGGTCGCCACGCCCGATGTGTTCAAGCACTTCCCGCTGGTTATGATAACCGGACGCCGCAGTCCCGTGTTCTTCCACGCCGAGCACCGCAACATCCCCTGGCTGCGCGAGCTCGACCCGTTCCCGGATGTTGAGATGCACCCCAATGTTGCCCGCGACGTCAAGGTCGAGGACGGCGAGTGGGTCTGGGTTGAAAGCGCCCGCGGCAGAGTCCGCCGCAAGGTCAAGATAAATCCCGGCCTCAACCCAAAGACCGTGTCCTGCATGCACGGCTGGTGGCTGCCCGAGACCGAGGGCCGCTCTCCCTATCTCTACGGCTGCTTTGACGTGAGCATCAACAATCTGATACCTCACGGCACCCAGGCCCGCACCGGCTACGGCGGAAGCGGCTACAAGACCACGCTCGTGCGCATCAAGAAGATGGGCGAGGGAAGTCCCTGCTGGCCGCCCGTGACCGTTTGGGGACGTTGGCCGCAGTATTACGAACAGAGCAAATAAGGAAGGAGCTGAGAATTTCATGGCACAGAATGGTATCCTGGTCGATATGACCTACTGCACCGGCTGCCACGCCTGCGAGGTTGCCTGCAAGCAGGAAAATCAGTTTCCTGTCGGTATCTCCGGTATAAAGATTCATGAGCTTATCATGGAAAACAGCCTGCTTAGCGACCGCGTACAGTTTGACTACTACCCCCACTTCACCAACCACTGCAATCTTTGCGCCTCCCGTATTTCCTCCGGCGAGGACGACAAGCCCGCCTGCTGCAAGCACTGCGGCACCTTCTCCCTGCACTACGGCGATATAGACGAGCTGGTGGAAAAGATGAAAACCATGCCCCGCTCGGTGCTGCACCGCTGCGTCTGATAGATGAAAGGAGTAAGCTATGGCACAGTATACATTTTCTTACTGCCGCAGTGAATATGACCGTATCCCCTATCAGCTTAAAAAGACTCTGGACACCCTGCTGGCCGAGTCCAAGGCAGATGAGGAGAGCAAGAAGCTTATCGCCGCGGTGTGCGCTGCCGTTGAGGAAGCGGTAGCCGACCTCGCGCATTACGCGCAGGATCAGCTGATAGTCAGATAAGAGGCCACGGGCCTCTTATCTGACGGGATTCGCTTCGCTCTGCGCCTCACATATTCACTGTCCGCGCAGCGGACAGTGAATATGTTCGACGCTCGCTGCGCGCAGAGTGTTTTTTCTCAGGCACATGTCCTGACAAAAAACGATTGAAATTTATTCGCGCCTGTACCCGAGCCGCCGGGGGCGGCGACAAAGTGCCCTTGGGGTACGGGCGCGAACAGCTCTGCATAAAGAATTTGTAAGCGGCATAGCCGCTAACAAATTCTAATATCTACGAGATTTAACACTCTTAACAGGAGGTTTTCGCTATGTCAAAGCAGACGCTTGAGTGCCGGAGAGTCGGAGCTGATGAGATACCCGCCTGCGCGCAGGTGGTGTTTGACGCGTTCAACGCCATGTCCGAAAAGGACGGCTCGCCTGCTATACCGGAGGTGAATATCGTCTCGGACCGGCTGACGGAGTATGCCAATGACAACGGCATTCCCGGGCTGCTGTACGGCGGCTTTGCCGGCGGCAGGCTGTGCGCTTTCATGATGCTGCGCAAGCTCGGTATTGACGATGAGGCGTGGGAAATTTCCATGCTCAGCGTCACGCCCGAGCGTCAGGGCGAGGGCTTTGCCGGCACAATGGTCGATTTTGCTCTCGGCGAGATACTTGCTTTCAAGGGCGTACTTGCCGTGTGCGCCGTCACTGAGGGCAACGATAGAGCCCTTGAGCTTTTTGCGCGCCACGGCTTTGAGAGCGAGGCCTCCGGTGTTCCGGTCGACGATGGCATGAGCATATGGATGCTCCGACGCGACATGCGCAACAAAATGGCTGCCGACGCGGCCAGGGCCGAGGCTGAGGCTGATGCCGCGCGTGAGGCCGAGGAATTGTCGGGCCTGCGTATCTCCTGTGATTCCTGCCAATCAGCCGGCACGTCCGAATGCGAATCCTGCAAGTCTCATGACATCCTTGAAAACAATGGCTGATGCTCAAATTTTATTTTTTCCTTCTCAGGGAGGGCCCTCGCCGCGTGTGGGGGTCCTTTCTACTATAAATCCGGAGGCGTGTCCACATGCTCCTCAGTCTAAAAACCCCCAAGCACCGCGTCACCACGACATCCGGCGCGGTGTTTTACAACGATTTCAGCAACACCCTGCACGCAGAACTCAGCGATGAACATATAGCGCTGGCGCTGAATTTAGGCGCCTGCAACTGGACTGTGTCCGAGCGAGACGAGCTTGCGTTTTTCATGCCGTCGGATAATGGCATACGGCTCGTGATAATTGACCCCGCATCGCGGCGGCGTCTTTTTCAGAGCTCCTGGCCTGAAAATCTTGAGCCCATTGACCTGCTGCTGCGCCGCGACAGCTTTTTTGCCGCCGTACCCGGTATGCTTGTCTCAGGGCCGCGCGGCGATGACGGCCGACTGCTGTGGACGGGCCTGCGCTGCGTCGACCGCGGCGCAGGCTATCTCATGCGCCTGACTGACGGCGGCCTGCTTTCCTACACAAAGCGCGGAACCTGCGGCGTGTTCACCTATGACCCCGAAGCGCGCCGGACAGAGGAATCTTCCTCGCCCGAGCGCCTGTGGCAGGTTCTTTTTTCCCGCTCCTTTCTTCCTGACTTCCAGCCGCCATTCCCCGGCGGCGGGTTCCCCAGCATGGAGGAGCTGTGCCTCCTTTTTTCGGCACAGGCTGCGGAGCACCGTGTCAGCGACGTGGGAGTTCGTGTCTACGCGCTTTTAAGCTATCTGCGCGGGCTTGACGCTCCCGTTCCAGAGCTTATGGACCTTATGCTTTCTCTTGACTGGCAGCTTCAATACGGCGCGCTTATTGACGAACCCTTCCCCTCCCTGCTTTTGCTTCAGGAAATATACCGCTGCAAAAGCGCGCAGGAAATTCCCCGCGCAAAGCTCATGCACCGCAAGCTCACGCGCTGGAGCCGTATGTTTGAATCCGGCAAGGACTTTGCCCGCCTCGCACGTCCCGTTCGCTCAGAGGGATTTTCGGATTCATACTGCTGAGCTGGCTTCATAAAAAAGCAGGGCCCCGGCTTGTGCCGACGGTCCCTGCTTTTTTACTTACTTTCTCGCGCATCGCCTTCCCCATTGGGCATGGGACGGGCCCGCGCCTTCGCCCGCCAAATGCTACAGCGGCAGAAACGGGCAGTCTCCGGAGGGCGGCTGTTCGCTTATCCTGTTCCCCTGCTTTGAAAACTCGTCCCTGAGAATTTCCATATACTGCCTGATAAGCTTGCGCCGGTTCGTCTCAAGACATACGCACACGAGCGTGTCGGATACCTCCGTCGGTATCACGGCGATGTCCTCCGGTATCTGACTGAAGGTGCAGGCCGTGGCTATACCCTCTCCTGTTTCCACTCCGGTGTACACACTGTCGCGGTTGGGCGTAAGGACTATCTTGCGGTTCGTCAGTCCGAACTCAGCCATTTCCCGCTTTGCGCGCGCTATCGTCTCCGCCGCAGTCTCGCTGGAAAAGGAATTTATCAGCAGCGGAAAGCTCGAGAGCCGCTCGACTGTACGCTCATCCTGCGTCACGGCCCTGGTCTTATTCACGATTATCGACATCGGAAAATCAGACAGCTCCACAATGCGCAGCCCCGCCTCGTTCTGCAAAAAACGGCGCAGCACCAAAATGATGTCCAGCTCTCCGTCGCGCAGGCGGCGCTGAAGCAAATCGGGCGGCTGGCGCTCCGGTACATGCGAGATATCCGGATACAGCGCGTGAAAGCGCACCCGTGCCGAGCCAATGGCGTTGCCGAAATTCAGCCAGTTATTATAACCCAGGCGCAGAGATTTGCTCAGCCGAAGCTGGTTTTCACGCTCTCCGTCAATAAACTCGGTAAACCGCCGGACCTCCTCCTCAAAAAATCGCCTGCTCCGTTCCCCCGCCTCCGTCAGCCTCACATTATGCGTCGAGCGGATAAACAAGGGGAATCCCAGCTCACCCTCAAGCTGCGATATGTGCTTGCTGACCGCCTGCTGTGTGATGAACAACTGGTTAGCTGTTTCCGTAAAGCTCAGAGTATTTGCCAAGGAGAGAAATAATCGGATTTTCTGTTCGTTAATCACTGTATCATCACCCGAATGTTATTTTATAATGTATTGTGGTCCGCGTCAAGAGAAAATACCGCATTTTCGTGCTTGACTGTCTGCATGAAAGCGTGTAAATTATATATAATAACAAATCAACGGGAGATACGGATGAAAAAAAACTTTGAGCTTCTTATAATAGACGCACAGGGAGGCGGCATTGGACGGCAGCTCATCAGCAGCATCCTTCAGGCCCTTCCGGATGCGGAAATAACAGCCGTCGGCACAAACAGCGCCGCGACCTCCGCCATGCTCAAGGCCGGAGCACATCGCGCCGCAACGGGCGAAAACGCCGTAATCGTAGCCAGCCGGCGCGCCGATGTAATAATGGGGCCGGTAGGAATAGTTATTGCCGACTCAATGCTCGGCGAAATAACTCCCGCCATGGCCGCCGCCGTCGGACAAAGCGCGGCGGCACGTATACTTATCCCCTTCGACCGTTGCACCAACATCATTGCCGGTGTTCCGGATATGAGCGCAGCCATGCTTATAAAAAGCGCGGTAAGCGCCCTTATCAGGCTCACCCAGGCCCCCTGACCTTATCTGTCGCCGCTCTGCCTCTCAAGACCTCAAAGGCCGCACTACAGCAATTACTGTAGCGCGGCCTTTTTGTTTTTCCTCTGCTTTTTATCAGTTTTTGTTT
>CATJWA010000346.1 GCA_949744025.1 uncultured Eubacteriales bacterium | reverse complement strand
CGGCAACCAGCAAAAGGCCATCATCGCCCGCGAGGTGGACCGCGACAAGCCGCTTATCGTCGCCGTGCAGCCCACGCGCGGACTGGACGTGGGCGCGATTGAATACATCCACTCCCAGCTCGTGGCCGAGCGGGACCGCGGAAAAGCGGTGCTTCTCGTCTCCCTTGAGCTGGAGGAGGTCATGAGCCTGTCCGACCGCATACTCGTCATGTACGAGGGGGAGATAGTCGGCGAGCTTGACCCCAAGACCACGACCGTGCAGGAGATGGGCCTGTACATGGCCGGCGCCAAGCGGAGGGATAAGGACAGCAGGGAGGAGATGGGCGCATGAAAATAAAATATCCGAACCTCATCCAGATTTACAGCGGAGAGGAGGACACGGGAGCATGAAGGACTTTTTCTCCGTGCTGTACAGGAAGGAGGGGACGCGCTCGGTTATCGCGTCGCTTATCTCCATTGTCATCGGCCTGCTCGTCGGCAGCCTGCTCATCCTTATTGTCGGCGCGACAAGCAAGAACCTGAGCCTTTCCACCGCGTGGGAGGGCATACGCATAGTCCTCATGGGCATTTTCAGCACTGGGCGCGACGCGGCCGGCGCGCTGACCTGGGGCTTCAACCCGCAGAGCATCGGCAACATGCTTTTCCGAGCCACTCCGCTTATACTCACGGGTCTTTCCGTCGCCGTGGCGTTCAAGACGGGCCTGTTCAACATCGGCGCGCCGGGGCAGTACCTCATGGGCACCGCCGTGACGCTCGTCATAGCGCTGAGCGTGCCTTCGGGCAGTATTCCGGCGATAATAGTCTGGCTGCTGGCCTTTCTCGGCGGAATGCTGGCCGGCGCGCTCTGGGGAGCGATTCCGGGTCTTGTAAAGGCTTTCCTGAACATAAATGAGGTGCTCGCCTGCATCATGACAAACTGGATAGCCGCAAACCTCGTCACCTGGTTCTTTGACTCGACAAAGGTGTTCCAGAACACGGTTGAAAACACCAAGAGCGGCTACATTTACATGACCGATTACGGCCGCACCATGGTCGACGGGGCGTGGACCTATGTCCGCGGCAACGGCGTCTCGACGCCCAAAATGGGGCTTGACCGCATCTTCCCCGGCTCTCAGGTCAACGGAGGCATACTCATAGCCATCGTCATAGCCGTGGTAATTTATATCCTCATGTCCAAGACCACGCTGGGCTATCAGCTCAAGGCCTGCGGCTCGAACCGCCACGCCGCGCGCTATGCCGGCGTCAACGACAGGCGCAACATCGTGCTGAGCATGGCCATCGCCGGCGCGCTGTCCGGAGCGGGCGCGGCGCTGTACTACCTGTCCGGCAATACGGAGTTCTTCTGGTCAACCTATCAGTCCCTGCCGGCTACGGGCTTCAACGGTATCCCCGTGGCTCTGCTGGCGGTCAACAACCCCATTGCCGTAATATTCACCGGCATATTCATGTCCATGCTCAACATAGTCGGCCTGCAGCTTACAAATCTGACGGCCTACAACGAATACATAACCGACGTCATAATCGCCACCATCGTGTACCTGAGCGCTTTCTCGCTGGTCATTAAGATGCTGCTTCGCGGCCGCAAAAAGCACAAGGCCGCGGCCACGGCTCACACCGCGCCGGCACAGGGCACGGGAACCGAAAACGCGCCGCAGCCCGCGGACGGGACGCCGCCGGAGGATACGGCCAAAGACAAAGCGCCGGACACGGCGCAGGCTGAGGAAGGAGGCGAGAGGGTATGACATTTCTCATCCAGCAGACGCTGCTGTACGCCGTGCCGCTCATGCTCGTGGCTCTGGCCGGCGTATTTGCCGAGCGCAGCGGTATTATCAACCTCGCGCTCGAGGGCATTATGATTTTCGGCGCTTTCATCGGCGTGCTGTTTGTGCGCATGATGCAGAGCACGGAGTTTTTCCTCGCGGCAAACGAGGCGAAAAACTATCTGGCCATGCAGGGCCTGGAGCTGCTGGCAATGCTTGCCGCGGCGGTCATGGGCGCCATCTTCTCGCTTCTGCTGTCCTTCGCCTCGGTCAACCTGCGCGCCGACCAGACCATAGGCGGCACGGCGCTGAACCTCATGGCTCCCGCACTCGTGCTGTTTCTCATCCGCATCATCGCCAACCAAAACACCCTGCAAATGGCCCAGGGCGACGCGGCAAGCTGGTTTATGATTAAAAAAACCACGCTCGGCTTCTCGCGCACGGACGACCTCGGCTTTCTGGGCAACACCTTTCTGCACCAGGTCTATCTGGCGACCTACGTGTGCATCATACTATTTGTGGTGCTGTCAATAATCCTGTACAAGACCCGCTTCGGCCTGCGAATGCGCTCCTGCGGCGAAAATCCCCAGGCGGCCGACTCGCTGGGCATCAACGTGTACAAAATGCGTTACGCCGGCACCACCATCTCCGGAGCGCTGGCCGGCATGGGCGGATTCGTGTACGCCCTGACGACGGCCAACTGCGCCTCCACGGGAGACGTGGCCGGCTTCGGCTTCCTGGCTCTGGCGGTCATGATTTTCGGCAACTGGAAGCCGCTGAACATTGCCGGTGCAGCGCTGCTGTTCGGCCTGTTCAAGTGTGTGGCCGCGTCGTACTCCAGCATAGATATAAACGGCGACGGTGTGTATCTGCTCGCTCAGATAGGCCTGAGCCCGCATCTTTACCGTATGCTTCCATACATAATCACTCTGCTGGTCCTCGCTTTTACGTCCAAAAGCTCCCGAGCGTCCAAGGCCGAGGGCATACCATATGACAAGGGCAGCAGATAGAGCAGCAAAAGCGTGAATCACAGCAGCTCCGTTAAGCAAATAGTGCGCCTGCCATTGGCAGGCGCACTATTTGCTTAATTTTTTATACCATCACAACCGGCTTAATCAAATCTCTGGGTTTGTCCTTCATGAGCATAAGCGCCTCCTCAATGTGCTCAAAGCCGTTGAAGCGGTGCGTAAGCATGATTGATGTATCCAGACGGCCGTACTGCATAAGGGAGACAAGCTTCTCCATTCTCAATCTGCCGCCGGGCATAAGACCGCCGGCGATGTTTTTGTGGCCCATGCCGCAGCCCCACTCGACACGCGGAATCTTAATATAGTCGCCTGCTCCGAGATAATTTACGTTGCCTATACGGCCGCCAGGCTTGAGCATTGTCACCGCTTGGGCAAAGGTGTCCACGTCTCCGCCCGCAATAACAACCTTGTCCACTCCGCGTCCGCCTGTCAGCTCCATCACCTGCTCAACTATACCGCCGTTCTTGTAGTTAACGATATCGGTCGCGCCGTAGCCCTTCGCCGCGTCAATACAGACCTGGCGTGAGCCAACAGCTATGAGCCTGCCAGCGCCCTTGAGCGCGCAGGCCGCCACCCCCATCAGACCCACGGGTCCTATACCAATAACGCACACTGTGTCGCCATACTCAACCTGGGCCAGCTCCGCGCCGTGGAAACCGGTGGGTACCATGTCGCTGAGCATTACCGCAGCCGCAGGGTCTATCCCCTCGGGCAGTATAGCCAGATTGGCGTCGGCCTCATTAACGTGAAAATATTCACCGAAAACCCCGTCTTTAAAGTTGGAAAACTTCCAGCCGGCAAGCATTCCGCCAGAGTGAACCGAATAGCCCGCCTGCGACTCAAGCGCACCCCAGTCGGGAGTTATTGCCGGAACAATCACCTTGTCGCCGGGCCTGAGCGTTTTAACCAGAGAGCCGACCTCGACGACCTCACCCACAGCCTCGTGTCCGAGGATCATGTCGTGGCGGTCGCCGATAGCGCCTTCCCAGACGGTGTGTACGTCCGAGGTACATGGCGAAACCGCTATCGGACGAACTATGGCGTCGAGCACTCCGCATTTGGGCGCGTCTTTCTCAATCCAGCCGGTAGAGCCAATACCAAGCATTGCATAGCCTTTCATCTTCATAGTGACCAATCTCCTCAGAATTATTTGAGACACTTTACCGTTCTCTTGCAAAATATAGCATTATTGTTTGATATTTGTCAATCAATATTTTTCATTTGCGCCAAAATATTTCTTGGCCGAATAAACAACACGGCCATCATCGTCGCGAACATAGCCGGACATGTTATTGCTAATATGCGCAGAAAATGATAACCGTATGCCAATCTTTCGGCATCGCGGATAAAAACGTACAGGCGGCACTCCCTCCTTAATACTGGTGAACAGCGTTTTCTTATCATAACTGCGGTTTTCCATCCACCAGAAACTAAAAGCATCCGCCATCATCAAAAAGGGACGGCGGATGCTTTTCTGGCAAATGTTAAACCCTCTTGACATTTTGTCACTCTGTGCTATAATCACATATGTAAAGACTTCTTTACTTTTCAGGAGGTATAAGGGCATGAGAAAATTTTTCAGGAGCCTCGGGCTGCGCAAGCCGGACGAGATGGAGCAGCAGATTACAGCGAGGGCGCAGAGAAATTCCTATCTCTTTCTGGTAGGCGCCCTGCTGCTCTGGTCACTGTATGAGAGCTTAGAGGTCTATACACGGCGCGGCCGGCTCAATCTGCTGCCCTGCCTTCTGCTGGTCGGCGCAGTACTTGTGCAGGGCTTTTCCCAGCTTATACTCACCCGCCGCGCCGTAAAGGACAACGAGGACTCATAT
>CATJWA010000345.1 GCA_949744025.1 uncultured Eubacteriales bacterium | reverse complement strand
CCTATGGGAAAGATTTCCATGATGGGACCTCTTTGACCGACGCCGTGTGCGCCGTTGCCGGAGCTGCACCTTCGGCGCGCATACGGTTAGGCAGTCTTGAGCCTACGGCAGTGACGGAGGATTTTTGCCGACGTCTGGCCGGTTGCGGAAACATCTGCCCTCACTTCCATCTGTCTATGCAGAGCGGCTGCGATACTGTACTCGCCGCTATGCACAGAAAGTACGATACTTCCCGATTTATGCATAGCGTGGAGCTTCTGCGAGCTGCATTTCCAGGCTGTGGTCTGACTGCCGACATGATATGCGGATTTCCTGGTGAGACGCAGAGCGAACATGAGCAGTCGCTGTCCTTTATTCGAAAATGTGCTTTTTCATCAATGCACGTTTTTCCTTATTCTTCACGTCCAGGGACTAAAGCCGCGGCTCTGGATGGTCAACTGACCCACGCGGAAAAGGACGGGCGTGCGCGTCAGGCACAGTGTGTTGCCGAGGAAATGGAGCTTGGTTTCCTGCGCACGCAGGTTGGCCGGACACTGCCGGTGCTGTTTGAAACCGAAAGCGGCGGTCTGTGGCACGGGCATGCGGGTAACTATTGTGAGGTGTGCGCCGATGGGCGCTCTCTGCGCGGAATTGTGCGTAATGTTGCAATAACGCGCATTGTGGATAAAAAACTTATTGGAAATGTTATTTGATTTTATATGGGAAAAGAGGTAGAATATATTGGCATATTGAAAAGACGGCACGTCCGCTTTTTCGACTTGCCTTATATTTTTATTTTTTAAGGAAAGAGATTGGGGGCTTACACCATGTCAAGAGAAAAAACCTATAATTTTGCGGCAGGTCCTTCAGTTCTGCCGACTGAGGTTTTAAAAATAGCGGCGGAGGAGCTGCTTGACTATCATGGCAGCGGAATGTCGGTTATGGAGATGAGTCACCGGTCTTCGGTATATCAGGAGATTTTTGACGAGACCAAGGCCGAGGTAAAAAAACTGCTGAAGGTGCCTGACACACATGAAATTCTTTTCCTCCAGGGCGGCGCGAGCACACAGTTTTCCATGGTGCCGCTCAACCTTATGGGTGAGGACGGCAGCGCTGACTATGCCGTGACCGGAAACTTTGCCGGCATTGCCGCGAAGGAAGCGCGAAAGTACGGCCGTGTGAACATTGCCGCGGATACTGCGGAGAGCGGACACACGTGTATTCCCGAGCAGGCGGAGCTGAAGCTCAGTTCGGACGCGAAGTATTTTTACTACTGCTCGAACAACACCATTTTCGGCACCGAGTGGAAGTATGTGCCAGAGACGGGAGACGTGCCGCTGGTGTGCGACATGTCCTCGAACATCATGACAAAGCCGGTGGACGTGTCGAAGTATGGTATCATCTTTGCCGGTGCGCAGAAGAACATGGCTCCTGCGGGCGTGACGATGGTTATAATTGACAGGGCGCTGGCCGGGCATGAGCTGCCCTGTACGCCGCTGATGCTCAGCTATAAGACCATGATTGACAAGGACTCCATGTACAACACCCCGCCGTGCTACAACATATACATGCTGGGTCTGGTGATGAAGTGGCTGTCAAAGCATGGCGGCGTTGAGGGCATGGAGAAGATAAAGACCGAGAAAGCGGCGCTGCTTTATGATTATCTGGACGAAAGCCGTCTGTTCAAGGGCTGCGCCCAGAAGCCTTACCGCAGCGACATGAACGTCACCTTCACCACCGGAGACAAGGATATGGACGCGCGCTTTGCCAAGGAGGCGGCCGCGGCGGGGTTCCTGAACGTGAAGGGTCACAGGCTTGTCGGCGGAATGAGGGCGTCGGTCTACAACGCGCAGCCTATGGAGGGCGTGCTCGCGCTGCGTGAATTTATGAAGGAATTTGAGGTAAAAAACCATGAGTGATATAAAAATTTTCAACAATATCTGCGAAGAGGGCCTGAGCATTGTACGCAAGGCGGGCTTTACACCGTCCGACAGCGCCGAAAAGCCCGTCGGCATCATGCTGCGAAGTGCGAATATAAAGGACTGTGAGTTTGGCCCCGAGCTGCTTGCCATTTCCCGCAGCGGCGTGGGAGTGAACAATATCCCTGTAGACCGCTGTACCGAGGAGGGCATTGCCGTTTTCAATACCCCCGGCGGCAACGCCGACGGCGTGAAGGAGCTGGTCATCTCCTCCATGATACTCATTGCCCGCGACGTTTTGGGCAGCATGAGATGGGTCCAGAGCCTGACGGGCACCGACGAGGAGATTGCCAAGGCGGTTGAGAGCGGAAAGAAGCAGTTCGTGGGTCCCGAGGTGGGCGGTAAGACTCTGGGCGTTATCGGACTGGGCGCCGTCGGCTGCCGCGTGGCGAACGCCGCGCTGGACCTGGGCATGACCGTATACGGCTACGACCCCTACCTGTCCATCGCCGGCGCGTGGAACATCTCCAAGGACGTCATACACATGGAGTCCCTTGAGGCCATGCTGCCCCTGTGCGACTATGTTTCCCTCCATTCCCCCCTCACCTCCGAGACCAACGGCATGATAGATGCGAAGACCATAGCCATGATGAAGGACGGCGTGCACATTATAAACTGTGCCCGCGCCGGGCTTGTGGATGAGGACGCGCTGCTCGCGGCTCTTGACAGCGGGAAGATTACCCGTTTTGCCTCCGACTTCCCCTCCGCGCGCACAATAGGCCGCCCCGACGTAGTTTTGACGCCGCACCTGGGCGGCTCCACGGAGGAGAGCGAGGTAAACTGTGCTATCATGGCGGCTCAGGAGCTGGTGGACTACATCACTACCGGCAACATCAAAAATAGCGTGAACCTGCCCTCTGTGATGCTTGACCGGCTCGGCGTGGCGAGGCTGTGCGTAATTCACCGCAACGTGCCGCGCATGATTAACCGCTTCCTGGACCTGATAGGCGAGCAGGACATAAACGTCGAGCACATGATAAACAAGCCCCGGGGCGCCATAGCCTACACCATTATTGACGTGGGCTCCGCCATAGGGCAGGACATTGTGGACAAGATTGCCGCGATGGACGAGGTCATGCGCGTGAGGGTTATAGCGTAATAGTCCTGTATATAAATAAGCATAGAGCAGTCCCCCCAACATCGGTTGGGGGGACTGAAATTATTTCAGGAAATTCACTGCTGTGCGTTCATCTCGTTTTCAATCAGCGCGAGGGCGATTTCAAGCGCATGTATACGCCTTTCCGCCAGGGTAATCTGAGATTTATACTGCTCGGCATTTTCTTTTGAAGTCAGAGTTTTCGCCGTCTCACGCAGCTTGTGGAGTATTGAAGCAAGCTGTCTTTTGGATTCGGAAAGCTCCTCAATGGAAAAATTCATTTTTTCTTATTTCTTGAAGCTGTCCTTGAGCTGGACCGCGCGGTTGAAGACCAAATGCTCCGGCGTGCAGTCGCGGCTGTCGGCGCAGAAGTAGCCGAGGCGGAGGAACTGGAAGTGGCCGAGGGGCTTGGCATCGGCCAGCAGCTTTTCAACCTTGCAGCCGGTGAGGACCTCGAGGGAATCGGGATTGAGGCAGTCGATGAAGTCCTTATCCGCGCCGTCGGGGTCCTCGTCAGAAAAAAGATTGCTGTATAAGCGCACCTCGGCGTCGGCACAGCAACCGGCGTCCACCCAGTGGATTGTGGCGCCCTTAACCTTGCGGCCGTCGGCGGGGTCGCCGCCGCGGCTGTCGGGGTCGTAGGTACACAGGACCTCGGTGACGTTGCCGTTTTCGTCTTTAACGCAGCCGGTACAGCGAATGAGATACGCGCCCTTGAGGCGGCACTCAAGCCCTTCGGGGCTCAGGCGCTTATACTTGGGCACGGGGGTCTCCATGAAGTCGTTGGCCTCAATGTACAGGCTGCCGGAGAAGGAGACGGGGCGTGTGCCGGCATCGGGGTCGTTGGGGTTATTCTCAATCTCCACGGTCTCGGACTGGCCGGCGGGGTAGTTGGTTATGGTGAGCTTCATGGGGCGCAGCACGGCCATCGCGCGCTGGGCGGTGTTGTTCAGGTCCTCGCGCAGACAGTGCTCAAGGAAGGCGTATTCCACGGTGGAGGACACCTTGGCCACGCCGATGCGCTCACAGAAGCTGCGGATGGAGGCAGGGGTGTAGCCACGGCGGCGCAGGCCGCCGATAGTGGGCATACGGGGGTCGTCCCAGCCGGAGACGCGGCCCTCCTCCACCAGACGGCGCAGCTTGCGCTTGGACATGACGGTGTAGTTTATGCCCAAGCGGGCGAACTCAATCTGGCGGGGTTTGCTGGGCAGGTCGCAGTTGTTGATGACCCAGTCGTACAGCGGTCGATGATCCTCAAACTCCAGGGAGCACAGGGAATGGGTTATGTTTTCCAGCGCGTCCTCAATAGGATGGGCGAAGTCGTACATGGGGTATATGCACCACTTGTCCCCCTGACGATGGTGGTGCGCGTGATTGATGCGGTAGATGACGGGGTCGCGCATGTTGAAGTTGCCACTGGCAAGGTCGATTTTGGCACGCAGGGTATACGCGCCGTTGGGGAACTCGCCGGCCCTCATCCTGCGGAAGAGGTCAAGGCTTTCCTCTGCGGGGCGCTCGCGCCAGGGCGAGCGGGCGGGGGAGCCCACGTCCCCGCGGTATTCGCGGAACTGCTCCGGCGTCAGCTCGCAGACATAGGCCAGACCCCGCCGGATAAGATCCTCGGCGCAGCGGTACATCTCCTCGAAAT
>CATJWA010000344.1 GCA_949744025.1 uncultured Eubacteriales bacterium | reverse complement strand
GGCGCGGCCTATCGCCACGCGCTGGCGCTGGCCGCCGGACAGCGCCTTTGGCTTGCGGTCAAGGTACTCGGTGATGTTGAGAATCTCCGCGGCCTCGCGCACGCGGCGGTCAATCTCGTCGCGCGGGACCTTGCGTATTCTCAGGCCGAAGCCCATGTTGTCGTACACCGTCATGTGCGGATACAGCGCGTAGCTCTGGAACACCATGGCGATGTCGCGGTTCTTTGGCGGGACGTTGTTTACCAGGCGCTCGCCTATGTACAGCTCGCCCTCGGTTATCTCCTCAAGCCCCGCTATCATGCGCAGGGTGGTGGACTTGCCGCAGCCGGAGGGGCCGACGAGCACGATGAACTCCTTGTCGGCAATCTCGATATTGAACTCCTGCACCGCCACAACGCCGCGCTCGGTTATTTGCAGGTTGTGCTTTTTCTCCTCGGGCGCGTCCTTCGCGCCGTGCTTTTTCTTCTTTTTTGTCTCCGCGCCGGAGTTTGGATATATTTTCTTTACGTTTTTCAGAATTACACTTGCCATATACCTTGCCGTGCCTTCCATTGTATTTTCAGGCATAATTTTAAGAGCCGATTGTTTCCGCTTTGCATACGCGCCGGAGGTAAGCGCTATTGTAGCACAGTTTTTTTCACTCCGCAACGCAAAAAGCGTGGGAAACAGCTTAAATTTTATTAAACATTAAAAGCCACAGCAGTACGCACCAGCCCGCCAGTATGAGCGGAAAGCCCAGCGCAAATTTCCGATGCCGCGTCTTGTGGCGGAAAGCCTTCATTCCCAGCACCCCGCCGAGTCCGCCGCCCAAAAGGCACAGCGTGAAAAGCGTGCGCTCCGGAACGCGCCGCAGCCCCCTGCGCGCGCGGGCTTTGTCCGCGCCCATGGCGGCAAAAAGAATAAGGTTTATAATCAGCAGGTAAGCCGCCAAAAGAATTTTCAGCTCGGGGCTCATCTCTTTTTCCGCCCCTTTCCGTGCTTGGACGCGTTCTTCTTCGGTCTGGGACGCGCCCAGCCGGCCCTGTATTCGGGCTTGCCGGACCTTTTCACGGATGGCGACGGCGCTTGCGGGTCAGACGCCGGTCTTTTCCGCTCCGCCGCGTTCTTTGTCCCGCGCGCCGGTCCGGGGCGGACGAGACAGCGCTCGTCATAGCCTATCAAATCCTCGCGTCCCGCTTTCTTCAGCGCGCGGAGCACCAGCTCCCGCCTGTCGGGACGGCGCCACTGCAAAAGCGCGCGCTGCATCTCCTTCTCCTCCTGCGTGCGCGCGACATACACCCCGCTCATGTCACGGGGGTCGAGCCCGGTATAGTACATGCAGGTGGAAATTGTGCCGGGGGTGGGGTAGAAGTCCTGCACCTGCTCGCTGTAGCCGCCCCGGCGCCTGAGGTACTCGGCCAGGGCTATTGCGTCGTCCAGCGTGCTGCCGGGGTGGGAGGACATCAGATACGGCACCGCGTACTGCTCCCTGCCGGCGCGCTCGCTCAGACGCGCATAGCGGTCCATGAATTTTTCGTACACGCCAATTCCCGGCTTGCCCATGCGCTCAAGCACGCCGTCGATGCAGTGCTCCGGCGCCACGCGAAGCTGGCCGGAGACATGGTGCCTCACAAGCTCGGAGAAAAACTCGCCGTTTTTATCCTCAAGCATATAGTCATATCGCACGCCGCTGCGCACAAAAACCTTTTTCACGCTCGGCAGGGCGCGCAGTCGGCGCAGGAGAGTCAAATATTCCGTGTGACTGGCGTCAAGATTCGGGCAGGGCTCGGGTGTCAGGCAGTTTCTGTTCGGGCACAGACCGCTTTTGAGCTGCTTTTTGCAGGAGGGGTGGCTGAAATTGGCCGTGGGCCCGCCCACGTCGCTTATGTAGCCCTTGAAGTCGGGCAGCTTTGTCAGCGCCTCGGCCTCGCGAACCACGCTGTCGGCCGTCCTCGATGTGACCATACGGCCCTGGTGGAAGGCAAGGGAGCAGAAATTGCAGCCGCCGAAGCAGCCGCGGTTGTAGCTTATGGAAAAGCGCACCTCGTCAATGGCGGGCACGCCGCCGTCCTTTTCGTAGTCGGGGTGGTACCAGCGGGCGTAGGGCAGCTCGTACACCGCGTCGAGCGCCGCGCCGTCCAGCGGCATGGCGGGAGGGTTGACCACCAGCGTCCTGTCCCCGTGGCGCTGAAAAAGAGCTCTGCCGCGCACGGGGTCGTGCTCGGCGAACTCAACGCGCGCGGCCTCGGCGTAGGCGCGCTTATCCGCGCGCACGTCCTCCAGAGAGGGCAGCTCCACGCGGGGGAAGGGGCATTTCTCCGGCTCCCGCGTGAGCCAGGCCGTGCCGCGTATGTCCGTCAGCTCGCTGACGGGCCGCTTTTTCTTCAGGCGGGCGGCAATCTCCAGCGAGGCCGTCTCGCCCATGCCGTAAACCAGCAAATCCGCTCCCGAGTCAACGAGCACGCTCGAGCGTACCGCGTCGTCCCAGTAGTCGTAGTGGGCGAAACGGCGAAGGGACGCCTCGAGCCCGCCGATAATGACCGGCAAGCCCGGAAATGCCTCCCGCGCACGGTTGGCGTACACAATTACGGCGCGGTCGGGACGGCGGCCCGCCTTTTTGCCGGGAGAGTAAAAGTCCTCGCTCCGGCGGCGCTTTGCCGCGGTGTAGTGCGCCACCATGCTGTCAAGGTTGCCCGAGCCTATCATTACGCAAAGCCGCGGGCGGCCCATGGCGGCAAAGGCTTCGGCGCTGTGCCAGTCCGGCTGGGCGAGCACCGCCACGCGGTAGCCCTCGCGCTCGAGCACGCGGCCGATAACCGCCGTGCCGAAGCTCGGATGGTCCACGTAGGCGTCGCCCGTGACCAGCAGAATGTCATACCACCACCAGCCGCGCGAGCGCATGTCCTCCTGTGAAACAGGTAAAAAATCAAGTCTGTCCATTTATTTTAAGCTCCCCGCGGTACCAGCCGGAGACGCCGCCGCGCTTGACAAGATATCCGCGCGAGCTGCTCTCCACCACCGACACCGTGTCGCCGGGGCGCAACGGCAGCTCATAGTCGGTGCAGTCGTTGACCTCGGCCTCGTCTCCGTCGCCGTAAACATATTTTGTGAGTATGTCCATCTCGTAGCCCGTGCGGATATGGCGGCAGCGGCAAAATTCCTCTCCCCGCCCGAGCACGCGCACCCTGGCGTCGCCCCAGCGGATGTACCAGCTTTTCTCCGAGGCGCTCTGCGCGTCCAGCACCGTGGCTGTGGGGAAGGGGTCGTAGGCAATGCAGGAGAAGTCCCCGCTCCCCGCCTCGGGAATGACGAGCGCGTTGAGCTGGCCGTCGTCCTTGAGCACGCAGCCGCCGTCGATGCTCACTATGCGTTTTTCGCGGTCAATTATCGGGTTGGCGCACACGACGCTGTCATGGTAGAGCATAACCGGCCAGTGGCCGCAGATAACCCAGCGGTCAAACCGCGGGGCGCGGTTCATAAAATTGTCGAACTTCATGCACTGCCAGGCGTCCCAGCTCTCCGGCTCCCCCGCCGGCAGTCCGCCGTGGACAAACACACAGTCCCCCGCGTCGAGCACCTCCGGCATGGCCCGCAGAAACTCAAACTCCTCGGGAAAGGCGGCGCGGAGCGTGTCGCGCATGCGGACAACGTCCATTTCCTCGGAAATTTCGTAGCCAATCTCCGCGCACATCTGCCGGGCCAGATTGTTGGGCTTGTGGTTTATGTACCAAAGGCTGTGCTGCGTGTTGATAAGCTCCGGGGTGTACAGAATCTGAAACCACCAGTCGCAGTTGCCGCAGACCGTGTGTACCTCATGCGTGCGGCTCAGCTCCATGACAAAGCGCAGGGTGTCCAGACTGTACGGCCCCTTTTCCAGCAGGTCGCCGACTATCACCAGCACGTCGTTTTCGCTGAAGGACGCCTTTTCCAGCAGGCCCTTCAGATACGGCAGGTTGCCGTGGATGTCCGACACGGCCAGTATGCGCCGCCCGGGTCCGAGACGCAGCTTTTTTATGCGCGCTTTCATATCAGCTCAAATCCTTTTCCATTACCAGCAGCGGCCCGAGCGCCCCTTCGGTTGTGCCGACGTTCCTGAAATCATACTCCGAGTAAAACGCAATCGCGCCCGAGTTGCCCTCGTAAACGCTCAGGCGCAGCGCGCGGCGGCCCATGGCGCGGTAAAGCGACACCGCGTGGCCTAAAAGCTGCACGCCCAAAAGGCGGCGGCGCTCGTCCGGCTCGATGTAGCACAGGCTTATCCAGCCTATGCCCTGCCCAGCCATACGCTCGGTATCCAGCTCCGTCACGCCTATCACACGGCCGGACTTTATTGCCTTTACTACCGCCTGCGGATTTGCCGCGAAATGGCGCCCTGCCCGCTCAAGACACGCATACCGGTCAAAGCCGTCGAGCGTGCCGTGCACGTCGAGCCAGGTCTTTTCATACATGCCTGTGTAAAGCTCCGGCTCCGCGCCGGGGTCCAGCGGCTCAAAGCGGAGATTGCCGTCGTCAACGCTGCCGGCTTTTCTCCACCAGCTCTGGCGGGAGAAGGTGCTCAGGCTCTCGGGCAGGTGGCTGTTGTCGTTATAGTATTCCGCGCTTATTTCGCCGTTTTCCACGTGCAGAAGCGTGACACTGGTGTTGTCCCCATAGGGAACCTTATGTATCTCATGGGACTGCACGCCCAGCAGCTCGCTCACCAGCGCGCGTATGGCCATGCCGTGGCTGACGGCGGCCACGCTCTGGCCCGGATGCCGGGCGGCGAGGGCGAGCACGGCCTCCCTCATTCTCCGGCGCACCTCCGGAAAGGTCTCCGCGCCGGGGGCGGTCCAGCGGTCGGGGTCGTCGTTGAAAGCGTTCATGGCC
>CATJWA010000343.1 GCA_949744025.1 uncultured Eubacteriales bacterium | reverse complement strand
CGCCATAGGCGTCGTTGACAATCAGGGCTTTGTTGTTGCCTGCAGCGAGCTTTCCATGATAGGCTCATATCTGGACGATATACAGAGCATAAGCGGCGACGTGCCCGAGCAGATGTTTACTACGGCGCAGAGAACCTATAAGCTCCTGGGAGGCGCGGATTCACAGTTTGATTACGCAGTCTTTGTCGAAGGACACGACAGCCAGGCGCGCTGCGTGTGCATTCTCGCAGCCGTGGCGATGAGCGAGGCGAAAACGAGCTATGAGGAAAAGCACGACAAGGCTACGTTTATAAAAAATATAATCTCTGATAATATCCTGCCGGGCGACGTTTACGTGCGGGCCAAGGAGCTGCATTTCAATGCCGACGTGTCCAGAACGGTATTCCTGATACGCCAGACCGGAAAGTCCGACGTGACGGCCATAGAGGTGCTTCAGGGACTTTTCCCGGACAGACAGAAGGATTTTGTGCTGAGCATAACCGAGTCGGACCTTGTGCTGATAAAGGAGATGAATCCCGGCTTTGACAGCGAGGAGCTGTACGCCATTGCAGAGAGCATCGACAAGGCGATGCAGCGCGAGCTGGGCGTAAAGACCGTTATCGGCATAGGTACGCCCGCACGCCACCTGCGCGAGCTGGCCGACCGCTATAAGGAGGCGCAGGTCGCTATTGACGTCGGCAAGGTGTTTGACGACGACAAGAGCGTTATAAACTATGAAAATCTCGGTCTCGGCCGCATAATATACCAGCTGCCGACGACGCTGTGCGAGATGTTTCTCTCCGAGGTGTTCAAGAAAAATCCTATAGAGTCGCTTGACCAGGAGACGCTGTACACCATAAACAAGTTCTTTGAAAACAACCTTAACGTTTCCGAGACGAGCCGCAAGCTGTTTGTCCACAGAAACACTCTGGTTTACCGTTTGGAGAAGATAAAGAAGCTGACGGGACTTGACCTGCGTGAGTTCGACCACGCGACTATCTTCAAGGTGGCGCTGATGGTAAAGAAATATCTCAATTCGCAGACAAAGCAGCGCTGATACAAGCAGCCCCGCGTAAAATACGCACAGTGCGGGCGGGGCACAGGGAGGGTTATCCTTTATGGTACATATGGGAAATGTGTCCATGGTGTATAAAAGCAGCGGGACACAGGCGGCAAAAAACCTGTCGCTGGACATAGACGAGGGCGAGTTCGTATTTCTTGTCGGTCCGTCCGGTTCGGGAAAGACGACGATAATAAAGCTTCTTACCGGCGAGGTCGCGGCGGACGAGGGGGAAATTGTTGTAAACGGTTTTGACCTGCGCACCATAAAACGACGCCATTTGCCGAAGCTTCGCCGTACACTGGGAGTTATATTCCAGGACTTCCGGCTTGTGGAGGACAAGACGGTTTACGAAAACGTGGCCTTTGCCATGCATGTTATAGGCGCCTCCAAAAAGGAGGTGCGCGAGCGCGTGCCCTACGTGCTCAAGCTCGTCGGGCTTGAGGGCAGGGAAAAGCGACTGCCGCAGGAGCTGTCCGGCGGCGAGCAGCAGCGCGTGGCCGTGGCCAGGGCTCTGGTGAACAGCCCGCGCATGATAATCGCGGATGAGCCGACCGGCAACCTGGACCCGGCGAGGAGCCTTGAGCTGATGCTGCTTATGCAGAAGATAAACGAGCTGGGAACCACTCTGCTGGTGGTGACGCACGAAAAGGAACTGGTGAACGCCTTCTCAAAGCGGGTGATATCCATTGAGGCGGGCTCGGTAGTCAGCGACGGAATGGACGGGTACTACAGATATGAAGGTTAACAGATTCTCTTACCTCTTTAAGGAGGGCTTAAAAAGCATATTCACCCACGGCTTCATGTCCTTTGCCTCGGTGACGATAATTGTGGCCTGCCTTATTATCATGGGCAGCTTTTCCCTGCTGGCTGTGAATGTGGACAGCATCATCTCGACCCTTGAGCAGGAAAACGAGATACTTGCCTTTGTCGATGAGACGCTTTCAGACACTGAGACGATGGACATACGCGCGCGGCTTGAGGCAATTCCGAATGTCAGCAGCGTGCAGTTTATCAACCGCGACGACGCGTGGAGCAGTTTTGTCTCGCAGTATGACGACCCGAGCATGTTCAGCGATATCGACGGCAGCGTGCTACGGCACAGGTACGTGGTGTATCTTGACGACCTGTCGCTTATGGAGACTACTGCCGAGGCGATAAAAGAAACGCGCGGCATTGCGGATGTAAACGCGCATCTCGAGATAAGCCAGGGCTTTATAATGGTGCGCAACATAGTCAGTGTCATTTCGCTGATATTCATAATCATTCTGTTTATCGTCTCAACATTTATCATGGCGAACACGATAAAGCTGGCGACCTTCAACAGAAAAGAGGAAATAGCCATCATGAAAATGGTCGGCGCCGGCAACTCCTTTATCCGCGCGCCCTTCGTGGTGGAGGGAATTGTGCTGGGAATGCTCGGAGGCGGAATAGCTTTCTTCATCGAATGGGGAGTTTACTCGCTCGTGTGCGGAAAGGTAATGAGCGGACTTATAGGAAACTTTGTCACTGTGATTCCCTTTGAGTTTCTCATGTGGCCCGTGCTTGGCGTGTTCATGGCCGTGGGTCTGATAGTGGGCGTGTTCGGCAGCAATATCGCCATACGCAACTACCTTAAGGTGTAAAAATTTCAAGTGAGAGGGCGCTTTGCGTCCTCTCATCGGAAGCTTTTGATGCTTTTGTGATGCTTTTTTGTTTTATAATTTATTCGGAACTTGAACCAAGGGAGGCTTGTCAATGAGCAAAAAATTTGTGTCGGCGGTCTGTATTCTGCTGGCGGCGCTTATGCTTGGCGGGGTCTTGTTCTCCGCGCTGAGCATGACCGCCGGCGCCGTGTCGCAGTCGGAGATTGACGCGCTGGAGGACCAGCGCGACGAGATTCGCAGCAAGCAGGCCGACGTGAAGGAGCAGCTTGAGTCCCTGCAGAAGGACATGAGCTCCGCGCTGGACAAAAAGGCCGCGCTGGATGAGCAGAACGAGCTCAACCGTCAGGACATAGAGCTGATAAACGAGCAGATTGAAATATATGACGGCCTTATTGATGAAAAGGGCAAGGAGCTGGAGCAGGCGCTTGAGATTGAGAACAATCAGTATGAGCGCTACTGTGAGCGTGTGCGCGCAATGGAGGAGAACGGCAACTGGTCGTATATCTCCTTTGTGTTCAAGGCCACGAGCTTTTCCGACCTGCTGGCCAGACTTGACGACGTGATGGATATAGTCACGCGTGACCAGGACCTTGAGGCCGAGTATGTTGCCGCGCGTGAGAAGGTCGAGGATGTAAAGGCTGAGTATGAGCAGGTGCAGGCCGACCAGGAGGTCAAAAAGGAGGAGCTTCTGGCTGAAAAGAAGCGCCTCGAGCAGCAGATTGACGACGCCAGCGCCATGATTGCAGACCTTGAAAACGACATTGACGTGTACACCAAATTCTATGAGGAGAACGAGGCCCTTGAGGCAGAGGTGCAGAAAAAGATAGACGAGAAGGTTGCCGAGCTCAAGGCTGAGGAGGCCCGCCGTGCAGCCGCCGCGGCAGCGGCCGCTGCCGCGGCGAATCAGCAGTACAAGCCGGTGT
>CATJWA010000342.1 GCA_949744025.1 uncultured Eubacteriales bacterium | reverse complement strand
CGCCAGGCGCAGGACGAGGCCGCCGCTCTCGAGCGCCGTCTTGCCGAGGTGCGCGGGCGCTTTGCTGAGCTGGGCGACCCGTTGGTGCTCAAAACCGAGCTCAGCTCGCTCAATTCCCGCATTGACGAGCTGCGCGGACAGTATGACGCGCTGGAGCTGGCCATCGGCACGCTGCGGCAGGCGAACGAGGAGCTCAGCCTGCGCTTTGCCCCCGAGCTGAGCCGAGCCGCGGGCGAAATTTTCTGCGGGCTGACCGGACAGCGCTACGACCGTGTACTGTTCGACCGCGAGCTGAGCGCGAGAGTGCGGCTCAGCGGCGAGAGCGTTGACCGGGGCGCGGATTTTCTCTCGGCCGGTACGCTTGACCAGCTCTACCTGTCGCTGCGTCTGGCAGTTTGCAGGCTTGCGCTGCCGGAGGGGAGCTCCTGCCCGCTGATACTTGACGACGCCCTGGTCAATTTTGACGACGAGCGTATGGAACGGGCGGTGCGTGTACTCACGCAAATTGCGCGGGAGCGGCAGGTCATTCTGCTTACCTGCCACGACAGAGAGGTCAAGGTCCTTGAGCGCCTGCGTGGGGTACGGCATGAAAGCTGACCGCCTTATCGGGATAACGATGCTGCTGCTCGCGCGGGAGAAAAGCAGCGCTCCGGAGCTGGCGCGCCGCTTCGAGGTCTCCCGCCGCACGATAAGCCGCGACCTTGAGGCCCTGTGCCGAGCCGGCATCCCCGTTGTCACCGCGCAGGGCACGGGCGGCGGCGTGTGGATAGACCCCGCCTATAAGCTCAGCCGCACATTTTTCACCGCCGGCGAGGTGCAGGCCATTCTGGCCGGCCTCGGCGGACTGGACAGCGTGTCCAAAACTCCCTGCCGCGAAAACACCGCCGAGCGCCTGTCCGAGCGCGGCAGCCCCGTCGCCGCCGACGGGCTTATCGAAATTGACCTGGCCTCGCACTACCGCGAGTCCCTTTCGGAGAAAATTGCCCTGCTCAGGGGCGCCGCGCAGGAGCACAGACCGGTGTCGTTCACATACTACTACGCACAGGGCGAGAGCCGGCGTGCTCTCGAGCCATACAGGATAATTTTCCGCTGGTCGTCGTGGTACGTCTTTGGCTGGTGTCTGCTTCGAGAGGACTGGAGGCTTTTCAAGCTCAACCGCATGTGGGACCTGACAGTGTCGGACGGCTGCTTCGTCCCGCGCGAAATACCCGAGGGCGCGGACGCTCCGGAGCGGTATTTCGGCTCTCATGAAAGATACCATCTCCACGCGCTTTTCGACGCGCGGGAGAAATACCGGCTCATAGAGGAGTACGGCCCCGGCAGCTTCCGCGAGCTTGACGGCGAGACGTACCCCCACTGGACCGGCGTGCTGGAGCTTGAGCGGGACTTTGTCAGCTATGGCAGCATGCGCGCGTGGATACTCAGCTTCGGCGACCACGCCCGCGTCCTCTCCCCGTACGAGCTGGCCGAGGATATAAGAGCTCAGGCGCGGAATATTCTCGGTCCAGAAATATAAGAGCCTGTCTTCTCAAGTACAGTGCGTGACATTCGGGGTAATTCATGGTATAATAACCTCAGAGCGGTTATTACATTTAATTTTTGGCCGCGCATACGCGCATGGCCAATTATACCATTGCCGCTTCGCGGACATGGTATAACTTTTATTAGTACAAAGCAGGTTTACATACGGGATTTACATATGAAAAAACAGGAGGAGAAGGTATGGCAGTTGTAATGAACAGTGAAGGCAAATACGGGAAATTTTATGTCACGGAGCTGAAAGCTCCGCAATTCCCGCCGGAGTTTTTGGAGAGGTACAGGCAGTTTGGCTCGCGCATACGCTGGCTGGACGGAAATGTGGTGCCGGGGGCGTTTCAAATAAACACCTCATGGTATATTCACGCCATGCCCGAGCCGATATTCGCCGAGGAGCACGTTCATCCGAACGACGAGGTAGTGGGTTTTTTCGGGAGTGATCCGCAAAATCAGGAGGAGCTCAACGGCGAGGTGGAGTTCACCATGGAGGGCGAAACCCACCGTCTGACCAAAAGCAGCATAATTTTCGTACCCGGCGGTGTGAAGCATCTGCCGCTCAAGCTGGTACGAGTTGACAAGCCGATTTTCCACTTTTCAATCTGCCTTGCCGAAACCTACATCGACAAAAATAAGGACGGCAAGAGCATTTATGATACATAAATTATTTTAGCTCTTTACAGAGCGAGAGAGAGGTGAGCATATGAGTGAAGGAAATCAGGACTCTGTGGACCTGTCCCTGCTTGATGGCATAATGGACGGGTATGACGCGGACAGGGACAATCTGATTTCAATACTCTGGAGCACGCAGAACCTCTATGGCTATCTTCCGGAATCCGCACTGCTGCGGATTGCCCGGTTCACGGGCTTCCCCCCCGCGGCAGTAATGGGAGTATCCTCGTTTTATACGCAGTTCCGCATGACGCCGGTCGGCAAGTATCTGATACTGCTGTGCAAGGGTACTGCCTGCCACGTAAGCGGCGTGGGGGCTGTGGAGGCGGCTCTGCGCGCCTATCTTGAGCTCCCGCAGGACGGCACCACGGAGGACGGGCTTTTCACGCTGGAGGGCGTGGCCTGCATCGGCTGCTGCTGTCTGGCCCCCGCGATGATGATAAACGGAAAAACTTATGGACATCTGACGCCCGGATATGCCGTCGGCATTCTCAGGGAGCTGCGGGCGAAGGAGGAAGCAAAATGATAAAGCTTGCGGTGGGTCAGGGAAGCTGCGGACTGGCTGCCGGCGCCGGCGAGGTTTATGACGCTCTGGAGCAGCTTGCATCCGGTGCTTATAAGGTGTGTATTACCGGCTGCATCGGGCTGTGCTTTCTGGAGCCGCTGGTGGACGTCTACGAGGACGGCGTTTTGCTCCGGCGCATGGTCAGGGTCAAGGAAAAGCACGCGCCGACGATTGCCGCGGCTGTCAGGGAGAGAAATTTTGACGCGCTGGACCGCTTCACCATATCCGAGGAGGACTCCGCCGTCCTGACAGGGCAGACCCGAATCGCCTTACGCGGCTGCGGGGTGCTCGACCCCACCGATATTGACAGTTACCTGTCATCGGGAGGATACGGCTGCATCCGCGCGGCTCTGAGCGCCGGCACACCTCAGCGGATTATTGACGAGGTGAAAATATCCGGTCTGGCCGGAAGGGGCGGGGCGGGCTTCCCCACATGGCGGAAATGGCAAACCGTTCACGACACGCAGAGCGATGTAAAATATATCGTCTGCAATGCCGACGAGGGCGACCCCGGCGCATTTATGGACAGGGCAATTCTGGAGAGCAATCCTCACGGGGTTATTGAGGGGATGCTTCTGGCGGCTTACGCCGTCGGCGCGGCGGAGCTGCGGGTGTATATCCGCGCGGAATACCCGCTGGCCCTTGCGAGAATCAGAAACGCGGTGAAGCAAGCCAAAGCGCGTGGCTTTCTCGGAGATAATTGCTTTGGGACGGGCCATGGCTTCCATATGCAGGTTTGCGCCGGCATGGGGGCTTTTGTCTGCGGCGAGGAGACCGCGCTGATTGCCGCTCTGGAGGGGCGGCGCGGCGTGCCGCGTTCCAAGCCGCCCTATCCTGCCGAGGCGGGATACCGCGGCCGGCCCACCTGCATAAACAATGTGGAAACTCTGGCCAACATCCCATGGATTATGGAGCACGGCGGAGCGGCTTTCGCCGCTATCGGAACGGAGGAAAGCAAGGGCACCAAGGTTTTTGCCCTGGCCGGACAGGTGCTCCGCGGCGGTCTGGTGGAAGTCCCCATGGGAACTGCTCTCAGGCAGATAATTTTTGGTCTGGGAGGCGGAACGAGGACGAAAGCGCCATTTAAGGCCGTGCAGCTCGGGGGCCCCTCAGGGGGATACCTTCCCGAAGCGCTGCTGGACACACCGGTAGGCTATAAGGCTCTCGCCGAAACGGGCGCTATTATGGGCTCGGGAGGTATGGTTGTTATGGACCAATCCACCTGCCTGGTGGAGATGGCACGCTTTTTTCTCCAGTTCATCAGCCGCGAGAGCTGCGGAAAATGTGCTCCGTGCCGTATCGGAACAAGGTTTGCATACGACATACTCTCACGCATTGTCGAGGGGCAGGCTCAGGAGCATGACATCGAGCGCCTGGAGCAAACGGCCGCTGTTATTCGGGACGGGGCTCTTTGCGGCCTGGGTCAGACGGCGCTCAACCCCGTGCTGACCATACTGCGATATTTCCGGCCGGAGCTGGAAGCTCATGTCAGCCAGAAGCACTGCCCCTCCGGACAGTGCGCGGCGCTGCGCACTTATTACATTGTGCCGAAGCTGTGCCGGAACTGCGGGCTGTGCCTGAAGAGCTGTCCGGTTAACTGCATACTTCGCGTGCCGGGGCACAAGTTTACCATCGATCAGGATATCTGCATCAAATGCGACGCATGCATTCCCTTCTGCCCCTTCGATGCCATTGTTGCAGCACAGGGAGGTGAGAGCCATGAGTGAGCGCATAAGGTTTAAACTAAATGGAAAAGAGCTGAGCGCCCGCGCGGGACAGAGCGTTCTTTCCTCGGCTCTGGAGCAGGGACACCACATCCCTCATCTGTGCTATGCGGAGGGTCTTTCAAGCGGCGGCGGATGTTCCCTGTGCCTCATGGAGGTGCGGGGAATGCCAAGGCTTCTGCGCGCCTGCTCAACAGCTCCGTGGGAGGGTATGGAGGCCAGAACCGACACGGAAAAAGTTCAGCGCGCCCGCGAAGGCGCGCTTGCTCTCCTGCTTGGGGACCACCGCGGGGACTGCCTGGCCCCATGCACACTTTCCTGTCCCGCGCACATCGACTGCCAGTCCTTCATTCGGCGCGTGGCGGCGGGCGATATGCCGGGCGCTTACGATGTGCTTAT
>CATJWA010000341.1 GCA_949744025.1 uncultured Eubacteriales bacterium | reverse complement strand
TGGCCTTGGCCGGAGATTCGACGATCACAAGATTCGTCTTTCCTTTTGCCATGCTCTTAACCTCGCTTTGTTATTTTTAACGTAAAGCGCTTGCCGCCCGCCTGAGCGACAAAGCCCTTTATCTGAAGCAGCGTCAGCTCCGACAGTACGACGGAGGCAGGAAGCTGCGAAAGATCAATTATATCATCTATGTGCATCGACGGCTTTGTCATCACTGACACAATTTTAAGCTGCTGTTCACTTAAACCTTCAAGCTGTTCGCTGAGCTTAGGCGGAGTGCCCGCGCCGTCTGCCTTGCCATGACGGACGGGTACGCGGAGCTTGAAAAAACCCGTGCCGTCCTCGCGCCCGGACTTTTGCTGGACTGGGCGCTTTTCGGAATGGGGAGACTTTGGCTCCGCCATTTCCTTCGGTACGCGAAGCTCGGCGTCAGGCTTGAGCTTATCCCGAAATCGGTTTTCATATTCCTCAAGAATCTGCGCGGCGTTTTCTATAAGATGCGCGCCGTCGCGTATCAGTGCGTTTGTGCCGCGGCTGTTTGGCGCGTCCGCGTTGCCGGGCACGGCGAAAACGTCCCTGCCGTAGTCCGCGGCGCGGCTTGCGGTTATCAGCGCGCCGCTTCGGGCGGGCGCCTCAACCACGGCGACGCCGACGGACAGCCCCGCCATTATGCGGTTTCGGGCGGGAAAAAACTTCCGGCTGCCCTCTGTGTCCGGAGGGTACTCGCTCACAAGAGCGCCGGTGGCGGCCACGTCGTCAAAAAGCGGGGCGTTAAAGCGAGGATAAATCTCGTTTATCGCGGTGCCGAGCACGCCTATAACGCGGCCTCCGGCCATGAGAGCGCCCTGCGCTGCGCAGGAGTCCACACCTTCGGCAAGCCCGCTTATCACAAGCCCTCCGCCCTTTGTAAGCCCGTAGCCAAGCTCGCGGGCCATTTTGTCGCCGTAGGGCGTGGAGCGGCGCGTGCCGACCACGGCAATAGCCGCTTCACTGTCTACATCCGGCAGACGGCCGCGGATATACAGCACACACGGCGGGTCCGGTATGCCGCGCAGTCTGGAAGGATATGCCGCATCCTGAAGCGTCAGTATGCTCACGCCCAGCTCCTCACAGCGGGAGATTATCTGCCCCGCCGTTTTCAGCTCGCGCTGTTCGAACAGGCGGTCAAGCTCCTCGGCGGACGCGCCGCACTCCGTCAACGCCCGCTGCTCAGCCAGAAACACAGCCTTTGGGTCGCCGAATCGGCGCATAAGCTCGCGCAGGAAAACTACGCGCAGTCCGCGCAGAGAGGAAAACCATACCCAGTAAATAAGCTCAGACATAAAATTTTCCTTTCCCAGCGCTCAGCGCGCAGATATGTTTTCTGTCAGCTCCCACATTACTATGGCCGCGGCCACAGCGGCATTCAGGGATTCACAGGCCGGATTCATAGGGATGATAAGCTGCCCGTCGCACAGGTCAAGCAGCTCGCGCGAAAGGCCCGAGCCCTCGCTGCCTATGGCAACGGCAATGTGGTCAAGGCTCAGTGTGCGTATGTCCGCGGCGGTGTCCGACAGCGCCGCGCCATAAAGGTTAAGGCCGTTTTCGCTCAGGTAAGCGCGAGTTTGTCCGCGAGTGAACTCATACACCCGCTGGCGGAAAAGGGCTCCCATAGCCGCGCGTACCGTCTTGGGATTGTAAAGGTCCGCGCACCCGCCGGTGAGTATAACCGTGTCCATGCCCAGAGCGTTTGCCGTGCGCAGTATTGTGCCGAGGTTTCCGGGGTCCTGTATTGTTTCCAGCACAAGTGTCCTGCCGGGCGCGGCGTGAGGCCAGAGCGTGGGCTCCACGGTGAAAAGCACGCCGGGGCAGTTTTTAAGCGCCGTGGCGTAATCAAGAAGCTCCTGCGGCGCGGCATACTGTCTCACCGTGTCCGGCAGGCTCACCGACGGCTCGGTGCACCACAGCGCGGCTTTGACCTTAGCGCCCCATTTCACCGCTTCGCTCAGAAGCTTTTCTCCGTCACAGACGTATTCGCCGCACTCGCGCCTGTAGGCCCTGTCCGAGCCGAGACGGCGGACGTGGGAAATTATTTTGTTTTGCCTTGAGGAAATCTTTTCCATTCAAACACCGTGATACCCTTGCCGCAGATATGTACAGGCTGTGCCGTGCCTTATAAATGCGAATAATTTCGGCTGTGCAGCTCTGCCCGTACACGGGCGGGGCGGAGCTGGGCCGTATACAGTTGCCCATACATTATAATGGTGACCGGTAGATTTTGCAAGTCCTATTATTTCGACCGAAAAACAGAATGGCACGGCGCCGGAAGCTGACTGCGTCCGGCGCAAAGACAGGAAGCGGAATTCTGATGAAGGAAAGGGATAGCCACGCGATAATACGTACTTGAAAAACAGCGGTCGTTATAGTAAAATAAACCAAAATAGGGTTTGTGCGCGCTTGCAGGGACCCTGCGGCTGACGGCCGCCATCCAGAATTGGAGAAAGAGGAGTTATTTTGTATCTTAAAGCACTCGAAATTCAGGGCTTCAAGTCTTTTCCGGAGAAGACCCGATTGACATTTGAAAAAGAGATAACCGCTATAGTCGGCCCGAACGGAAGCGGAAAATCCAATATTTCCGACGCAATCCTGTGGGTGATGGGCGAGCAGCGAAGTAAGGCTCTGCGCGGCGGAAAGATGGAGGACGTCATATTCGGCGGTACGGAAAAGCGCAGCCCCATGGGCTTTGCCCAGGTGAGCCTTATTCTGGATAACAGCGCAGGTCTTTTTGAGCTCGACGCCCAGGAGGTTGTGATAACCCGACGGTATTACCGCAGCGGTGAGAGCGAGTACTTATTAAATAAGGCGACGGTGCGGCTGAAGGATGTAAACGAGCTGTTTATGGACACGGGCCTGGGGCGGGATGGCTACTCCATCATCGGGCAGGGGAAAATTGACAGCATCGTGGCGGCGCGGTCGGAGGACC
>CATJWA010000340.1 GCA_949744025.1 uncultured Eubacteriales bacterium | reverse complement strand
GGAGCCGCGGCGGTGCTGTGCCAGACCGCGCCGGAGCCCGGCGCGCCATACGTGCGCGTTGCCGACACGCGGCTGGCCCTGGCGCTGTGCTCGCGCAATTTCTTCGGCAATCCCGCGGGTGAAATGAAGCTGATAGGCGTCACGGGCACAAACGGCAAGACCACCTCCACGCTATTGATAAAGCACGTGCTCGAGCACTGCCTGGGCGCGAAGGTGGGCCTTATTGGCACCACGGGCAATATGATAGGCGGCAGGCTCCTGCCCTCCGAGCGCACGACGCCGGAGAGCTTTGAGCTGCAAAAGCTCCTGCGCGAGATGGCGGACGCGGGCTGCGGTTACGTCGTGATGGAGGTCTCCTCCCACGCGCTGGCCCTCAGCCGCGTCGCGGGCATAGAGTACGAAACCGCCGTTTTCACCAATCTCACCCAGGACCACCTGGACTTCCACGGCGGAATGGAGCGGTACGCCGAGGCAAAGGCCCTGCTTTTCCGACAGTCCCGCCGCGCCGTGCTCAATCTTGACGACGCGTATTTCCCCCTTATGAAAAAAGCGGCGGAGTGCCCGGTGATTACCTACTCCGCCGAGAGCAACGACGCCGATATAATTGCCAAGGACATAAAGCTTTTTCCGGACCGCGTGAAGTTCTGCGCCGTCACCATCGGCGACATTGCCCGCGTGAATCTGGGCATTCCCGGCCGCTTTTCGGTTTACAACGCGCTTGACGTCATCGCCGCGTGCATGACGCTGGGCGTTTCGCTGTCCGGCTGCTCCGATGCCCTGTCCTCGGCAGAGGGGGTCAAAGGCCGCGTGGAGACCGTGCCCACGGACGGGGACTACACCGTGCTCATAGACTACGCCCATACGCCCGACGCGCTGGAAAACGTCCTGCGCGCCGTGCGCGAGACCTCGAACGGCCGTGTGGTGGCCGTGTTCGGCTGCGGCGGGGACCGTGACCGCAAAAAGCGCCCCATCATGGGCGAAATAGGCACAAGACTGTCCGATTTTGCCGTAATAACCTCCGACAATCCGCGAACGGAGGACCCCGACGCGATAATCGCGGACATTGTGGCGGGAATCAGGGAGAAAAAAAGCCGCTATAAAGTAATTTCCGACAGGGTCAGGGCCATAGAATGGGCTATTGAGAACCACAGAAGCGGCGACGTGATAGTCCTCGCCGGCAAGGGCCACGAGACGTATCAGGAGATAAATCACGTCAAGCACCACATGGACGAACGCGAGATAGTTGCACAGATTATGGAAAGAAGGAAAAACAAATGACAATCAGGCTTATAACGGCGCTGGTCCTCGGCTTCCTCGTTTCCACGGCGGTCGGAGCCTGGCTCGTGCCCTACCTGCGCCGGATAAAGGCGGGCCAGATGATAAGGCAGGACGGCCCGACCTGGCACAACAGCAAGTCCGGCACGCCCACAATGGGCGGGCTGATGTTCATCGCCGCGTCCGTGGCCGTGTGCCTGACGGTGGGCTTCCGCCCGATGCTCAACGGGGATTACAGCCACATATTCGTGCTCATTTTCGCGGTTATCTACGGCGCGATAGGCTTCCTTGACGACTATGAAAAGCTCAGGAAAAAGCAGAATCTGGGCCTGACTGCCAAGCAGAAGTTTCTGCTTCAGCTTGTCGTGGCCATAGCCTTCATCTTCCTGCTGCGCCGCTTCGGACTGCTGGCCGTGTCCTCGGAAAAGGCCAACTGCATTGATGTCTATGTGCCCTTTGCCAACGTCTCCTTCCCGCTGCACGAGGCGGCGTACGTCGTTTTCGCGGCCTTCGTGATAGTCGGAGCGGTCAATGCCGTGAACATAACCGACGGCGTGGACGGCCTTGCCAGCGGCACGTCCCTGCCGGTGTTTATCTTTTACACCGTGCTGTGCTTTTTCTGGGGAGAGGGCTTTCTGGGCCTTGGCGTATTTGCCGCGGGCATAACCGGCGGACTGATGGGCTTTCTGATATATAACTTCAACCCCGCGAAGGTGTTCATGGGCGACACGGGCAGCCTGTTTTTAGGCGGCGCGGTCGTCGCCATGGCCTTTGCCTACGATATGCCGCTGATACTCGTCACCCTCGGCATAGTTTACATTGTTGAAACACTTTCGGATATAATTCAGGTAACGTACTTCAAGCTCAGCCACGGCAAGCGCATATTCAAAATGGCGCCCTTCCATCACCATCTTGAGATGGGCGGCTGGACGGGCAAAAAGTGGAAGGAACGCGAGCTTTTCGTCCTTTTCACCGGCGTGAGCGCGGCCTTTGCGGTCATATCCTTCGTGGGAATCTATTTCAGGTATTGAAAAAGTGGCTTTGCCACTTTTCCGCTCAGGAGCCTTTGCCTTTTGAGCGAAAAAACGTAAAGGGGGCGGTCTGTTGGACTACGAGAGCAGAAAGCTTGACGACTACAGCGGGGATTTGAGCATAGGGCGCGGGAGCCTGGACATTCCGTTCCTGCTCATAACGCTGCTGCTGCTGACCATCGGCGTGGTGATGGTGCTCTCGGCCAGCTTCGCCAGAGCCTACTATGCCGGCGAGGGCGCGACCTATTACTTCACGCGGCAGCTATCCTTTGCGCTTGCGGGCGTGGCGGTGATGTATGTCGCCTCACGCTTTCCCATCGGGTTTTACCGGCACTTCGCGGGGGTTATACTGCTCGCCTCGCTGGCGCTGCTGCTGCTGGTGCTGGTGGGCGGAGAGGCCCCCAACGGCCCCCGCCGCTGGTTTAGGATAGGCAGCGTACAATTCCAGCCCTCTGAGATAGCCAAGCTGGGCGTTATACTCGTCGAGGCGCAGCTTATCTGCCGCTTCAAAAACCGCATGAAAACCTTCCGTTACGGTGTGCTGCCCTTCGGGATTATCGTGGTGCTTGTGGTGGGACTTCTGGTGCTTGAGCCGCACCTGTCGGCCTCGGTTATCATCATCGCGATAACTGCGGTGATGATGTTCGTCGGCGGCACGCGGCTTATCTGGTTCGCCCTTGGCGGCGGAATCGTGGCCGCGGCGGGCTTTTTGGCCATAAACGTGCTGGACTACTCCTCGGACCGTATCTCCGCCTGGCTCGACCCCTTTGCCGACATGTCCGACACCGGCTTTCAGATAGTGCAGTCGCTCTATTCGATAGGTTCCGGCGGCCTTAGCGGCCTCGGATTGGGACAGAGCCGGCAGAAGTACCTGTATCTGCCCGAGGAGCATAACGACTTTATCTTCTCCATAGTGTGCGAGGAGCTCGGCTTCATCGGCGCCACGCTCATCCTGCTGCTGTTCGCCCTGCTGGTGATACGCGGCTACTGGCTGGCCCTGCACTGCCGCGACCGCTACAGCTTCCTTGTGTGCGTGGGCGTAACAAGCCTGCTTGCCATACAGGTGATACTCAACGTTGCCGTCGTGACGAATTTAGTGCCCTGCACGGGCATCTCCCTGCCCTTCTTCAGCTACGGCGGCACAGCCCTGCTCCTTCAGCTTTCCGAGATGGGCATAATACTGTCAATATCCCGCGACATACCGGAAAAGAAGATAATCCGCGAAAAACGCGCCGCGCCGCCGCGCCCGAGCGCCGCGGAATAATAATTGGGAGGCAGACGGATGAAGCTTCTGTTCACCTGCGGGGGAACCGCGGGGCATATAAACCCCGCCCTCGGCGTGGCCGGCCGGCTGCGCGAGCTCATGCCGGAGTGTGAAATACTCTTTGTCGGAGCCCGCGGCATGATGGAAACCGAGCTCGTCCCGCGCGAGGGCTATGACATTGAAACCGTTACGATTACAAATCTCCGGCGCAGCCTCAGCCCCCGCGGCATAATCCACAATCTGAAAACCGTGAAAAACGTGTTCGCCGCCACGTCCCAGGCAAAAAGGATAATCGCCCGCTTCCGCCCCGACGCTGCCGTGGGCACGGGCGGCTATGTCTGCTATCCCGTTCTCCGCGCCGCACACTCCATGGGCGTGCCCACGCTGGTGCACGAGTCAAACGCCGTCCCGGGCCTGACGACAAAGCTGCTCGCGGGCGTCGTGGACTGCGTGATGACCGGCTTTGACGGCGCGGGCGCGAACTATAGGCCGGGGACGAAGGTCGTTTTCACCGGCACGCCCGTGCGCACGCAGTTTGCCCGCTCGGACAAATCCGAGGCGAAGCGCCGCCTCGGCCTGAACCCCGACAAGCCCCTTCTGCTGTCCGTCTGGGGCAGCCTCGGCGCGGCGCATATGAACCGCACCATGGCCGGACTGATAAAGATTGCCGCAGGGGAGGAAGCCTTTACCCTCATCCACTCCGCCGGGAAGCACGGCTTCGCGGGCATGAAGTCGGCCCTGGACAGCGAGTGCCCCGGCTGGGAAAAGCACGGCATGGACGTGCGCGAGTATATCTATGATATGCCCGCCGTCATGGCCGCTGCCGACCTGATAATCTGCCGCAGCGGGGCCTCCACCCTCGGCGAGCTGACCGCGCTGGGCCGGCCCGCGATACTCATCCCCTCGCCAAACGTAACCGGCAACCATCAGGAGAAGAACGCGCGCGTGCTGGAAAAATGCGGCGCGGCCAGGGTCCTGCTCGAGGGGGAATTTACCGCCCGGAGCCTTTATGATGAGATATGCCGCCTTCTTGGCGATACGCAGGCCCTTGCGAAAATGTCCGCGGCGATGCTCGCCGCGGGGCAGAGCGGCGCCACGGATAAGATTGCCAGCCTGATACTCGACTATGTAAAATAGCGTCCGGAGTATGTTTTGCGCCTCATTGTGCGCAAATACCGGCCAAACCGCATAGTATGGCGTAAATGAAGCTATGCGGAGGATGATTTTATGTCGGTATGGACAGTGCTCGGCGGAAATGAGCTCGACGGCGCTATAAACGTGCAGGGCTCGAAAAACGCCGTGCTGCCGATAATGGCGGCGAGCCTGTTGTCCGGAGGCTGCACGCGGCTGACAAACTGCCCGCGCCTGCTGGACGTGGACGCCTCGATT
>CATJWA010000339.1 GCA_949744025.1 uncultured Eubacteriales bacterium | reverse complement strand
TCCTTTACGTCGGCCTCCGACAGCCGCCCTTTCCCGCGCAGCTTCTTAAAGGCCGCGGAGAGCTTTTCCGAAAGTGATTCAAACGCCATTTCCGCGTCCCTCCTTACCATACTTTTTCTTGAAAGATATAGAGGCCCTTTGCGAAATGCAATAAGCATTAGGGCCTCTTAATGCCCTTGGGTAAAAAGAATCAAAAAGAACTTTTAATTCGATACCGGGGCTCAGGTGGTTTTTGCCTGCCGCACGGTAACGTGCTGCCCAGCCAGTCTGGGGAACAGTATTATTCAGTCCTCAAGCGCGTCCAGCAGCTCGATTATCCGGCGCTTTTCCGGGCTGTCGGGGAGCTTTCCGGCCTCGGCGGCTATCTTCTCCGCCGTTTCGCGCCTTCGCGCGGCGCGCTTGACAAAGCCGGTTTTCTCCTCCAGCTCCGTCATGGCCGCCTCGGCCCGGCGGATTATGTCCCACACCGCCTGGCGCGAGACGCCGTTCTGCTCGGCTATCTCGTACAGCGACAGGTCCTCATTATAATGCAGGTCGTAATATTCCCTCTGCTTGCCGGTCAGCAGCTCGCCGTAAAAATCGAACAGCATTGTTCGCATAAGCGTCTCGTCCGTCACGGCAGCCACCTCCCAACACAAGCCTTTGAATTATAATACCCAATCTATTATCTGTCAAGTATTTTTCTTTAACAGCGGAAAAAGCTGTTCTTTTTCCGTTATACATGCTATACTGTCCGGGAATCGGAAGAAAGATTGAGGAAATGCAATGACATATGATATGTGCGTGCCCTGTCTGCTGGGGCTTGAAAAGCCCATCGCGGATGAGCTCAGGCGTATGGGCATGGAAAACGTAAAAAGCGACAACGGCCGCGTGGCCTTTTCCGGCGGCGCGGCGGCGCTGGCTCGGGCAAACATAAACCTGCGCTGCGGCGAGCGCGTGCTCATTGAGCTCGGCCGCTTTGACGCGCTGACCTTCGACGAGCTGTTTGAGGGGACAAAGGCCCTGCCCTGGGAGATGCTTATCCCCCGTGACGGGGCCTTTCCCGTCAAGGGCTACAGCCTGAACTCAAAGCTGTTTTCCGTGTCCGACTGTCAGAAGATAATCAAAAAGGCGATTGCCGAACGCCTCAAGAGCGTGTACGGCCTTGAGTGGTTTCCCGAGACGGGGCCGCTGTACCAGGTGCAGTTTTCGATAATGAAGGACAGCGCCAGCCTGTGCATAGACTCCACGGGCGCGGGACTGCACAAGCGCGGCTACCGTCCCGCGCACAACGCCGCGCCGCTCAAGGAAACCATGGCCGCGGCGATGGTGACGCTCTCGCGCTACCGCGGGCGGGAGGACTTCTGCGACCCCTTTTGCGGCAGCGGCACCATACCGATTGAGGCCGCGCTTATCGCCAAAAACCGCGCGCCCGGCCTGCGGCGCCGCTTTACGGCCATGGACTGGCCCGGTTTTGGTCCCGAGCTTTGGGAACGCGAGCGGGAGGAGGCAGCTTCCCGCGAGTTTAATGGCGAATACCGCATTTTTGCCTCGGACATCGACCCCCATGCGATTGAGCTGGCACGAGAGAATGCCGCTCGGGCGGGCGTGCAGGACATAGTGCGCTTCGAGGTTTCGGACGCGACGCGGTTTGACAGGCGCACCGAGCGGGGCATAATCGTGACAAACCCTCCCTACGGCGAGCGGATAATGGAAAAGGCGCAGGCCGAGGAGCTTTACGCCGCCTTTGGCGCGGCCTGGAGGCGCACGGAGAACTGGAAGCTGTATCTGCTGTCCTCCCACACAGAGTTTGAACGCACCTTCGGCAAGACCGCGGATAAGAAGCGGAAACTGTATAACGGCATGATTAAGTGTGACCTTTTCATGTATTTTTGAAGCACATAAAAATGAACCGGAGGCTGAGATATATGAAGCATCTGTTCATAGTAAATCCCATAGCCGGAGGGACCGACAAAACCGAGTTTGTCCGTGAAAGGGCCGCGGAGTGCTTTGCCGGCAGGCAGGACGAATATGAAATATACACCACCAAGGCGCCCATGGATGCAAGAGACGAGATAGTGCGCCGTGCACGGCCGGGCGAGCGGCTGCGGGTTTACGCCTGCGGGGGCGACGGCACGCTCAACGAATGCGTCTGCGGCGCGGCCGAGGCGAAAAACGTCCAGCTCACGGTTTTTCCCACGGGTACGGGCAACGACTTCATCAAGATGTTCGGTCCCGACAGCCGACGCTTTTTTGAGCTGCGCGAGCTCGTTGACGGAGATATTCGCCCCATAGACCTTATACGCTGCAACGGACGTCCCTGCCTGAACATCTGCTCGGTCGGCATCGACGCGCGTATAGGCACCGACGTACACAAATACAGCTCTCTGCCGCTGATAGGCGGAGCCACGGGATATGTCGTCTCCACGCTTGTCAACGTCATTAAGGGCATAAAGCAGCATGTGCGCATCTCCTGCGGCGGGACGGTCTACGATGGCGACCTGACTCTGGCCTGCGCCTGCAATGGGCGCTTTTACGGCGGCGGCTTTAACCCCGTTCCGGAGGCCAGGCCCGACGATGGACTTATAGATTTTCTGATAGTGCCCGGCGTCTCGCGGGCAAAATTTATCCGGCTTGTGGGGCAATATGCCAAGGGGAAATACGCAAGCTATCCGCAGCTTATCAGGCATGTCAGAGCCCGGCATATGGAGATTGAGAGCGAAAAGGAGATTGTAATAAACGTGGACGGCGAAGCTATGTATGCAAGAAGAATAGATATAAGCATACAGCCGCGCGCCGTGGCGTTCATATTCCCTTCACAAATGGCATTTTTTGCTTCTCAGGTTGATAAAATTAAAGCTTAGCGGAGAAAAACGAGGATTTTTCGGCTGATTGGTAAATTAAATTAAAATAATTACAAAAAAACGGATTATTTTGGCATATGCCCTTTGTTTTCGGCCTTGCGAAAAATATACAGTTAGACTATTATAGTAAGTAGGTTAGCACTCCTCCGGTTAGAGTGCTAACAGGTTGGCGGGGCTGCCGCATGAGCGGTTCCGGTTAATATATGTTAAAAATTTTATTACCATACAGGAGGCAAAAACATGAAGCTCAAACCATTGGCAGACAGAGTAGTGCTCAAGCAGAACAAGCCCGAGGAGAAAACCCGCGGCGGCATCATCCTGGCCAGCTCCGCGCAGGAGAAGCCCGAGGTGTATGAGGTTCTGGTTGCCGGTCCCGGCGGCGTTGTTGACGGCAAGGAGGTCGTCATGGAGGTCAAGGGCGGCGACAAGGTCATAGTCAACAAGTATGCCGGCACCAACGTCAAGATTGACGGGGACGAGTTTGTCATAGTCCGCCAGTCCGATATACTGGCCGTTGTAGAATAAGCTGATTTAATTGGAGGAAATAAAAAATGGCAAAACAGATTATCTTCGGTGAGGATGCCCGCAGAGCCCTTCAGAGCGGCGTTGACCAGCTCGCGGACACCGTTAAAATAACCATCGGTCCCAAGGGCCGCAACGTGGTGCTGGGCAAGAAGTTCGGCGCTCCGCTGATAACCAACGACGGCGTGACCATAGCCAAGGAGATTGAGCTCAAGGACGAGTTTGAGAACATGGGCGCGCAGCTTATCCGCGAGGTGTCCACCAAGACCAACGACGTTGCCGGCGACGGCACCACCACCGCCACCGTGCTGGCTCAGGCCATGATAGGCGAGGGCATCAAGAACTTAGCCGCCGGCGCCAACCCGATGGTCATGCGCCGCGGCATCCAGAAGGCCACCGAGGCCGCCGTAGAGGCCATTAAGGCCAACTCCCAGCCTGTTTCCGGCAGCAACGATATCGCCCGCGTCGGCACGGTCTCATCCGGCGATGAGGTCATAGGCAAGCTCATTGCCGACGCCATGGAGAAGGTCGGCCGCAGCGGAGTTATCACCGTTGAGGATTCCAACACTGCCGATACCTATTCCGAGGTCGTTGAAGGTATGCAGTTTGACCGCGGCTACCTCTCCCCCTACATGGTGACCGACACCGACAAGATGGAGGCAGTGCTCGACGATGCTTTCATCCTGCTTTACGATAAGAAGATAAGCACCATTCAGGACCTGATACCCCTGCTTGAGAAGATTGCCCAGCAGGGTGCGAAGCTTCTGATAATCGCCGAGGACGTTGAGGGTGACGCGCTGGCGACTATCGTACTGAACAAGCTGCGCGGCGTGTTTACCTGCGTGTGCGTCAAGGCCCCCGGCTTCGGCGACAGGCGCAAGGAGATGCTTCAGGACATTGCCATTCTCACCGGCGGCACCGTCGTGTCCTCCGAGCTGGGCATGGAGCTCAAGGATGCCGGCATCGAGGTCTGCGGCCGCGCTCACCAGGTCAAGGTGACCAAGGACGACACCATCATCATCGATGGCGCCGGCGACAAGGCCGAGATTGCCGACCGCGTGTCCGCCATTGAGCACCAGATAGAGCAGAGCAAGTCCGATTACGACACTGAGAAGCTCAAGGAGCGTTTGGGCAAGCTCGGCGGCGGCGTGGCAGTTATCAAGGTAGGCGCGGCCACCGAGGTTGAGATGAAGGAAAAGAAGATGCGCATTGAGGATGCTCTCAACGCCACGCGCGCGGCCGTTGAGGAAGGCATCGTCGCCGGCGGCGGCAGCGCCTATGTTCTCGCGTCCAAGGCAGCAGCCAAGACTGCCGGCACACTCACCGGAGACGAGAAGACCGGTGCGTCCATCGTTGCCAAGGCCCTCGAGGCTCCAATCCGTCAGATAGTGACCAACGCCGGACTTGAGGGCGCTGTTGTGCTCGAGAAGGTCAAAGCCGCTGACTCCGCCAGCTTCGGCTTCAACGCCGCAACCGAGGAGTACTGCGACATGTTCGAGGCAGGCATCGTTGACCCGACCAAGGTCTGCCGCAGCGCGCTGGAGAACGCTTCTTCCATCTCCGCAGGCGTTCTGACCACCGAGTCCCTCGTGGCCGACCTGCCCGAGGAGAAGCCCGAGATGCCCGCCGGCAACCCGGGAATGGGCGGAATGTACTAAAAATCAAAATAAGAAGGCGGGCGGATGCCCGCTTTCTTATTTGAGAATTTGAATTAAAAATCCGCGGAGTCTGTTTACGTACTCCGCGGATTTTTAATTCAATGAGCAGAAGTAGGAGACGCCCCGCTTCGGTCGCAGGCCGAAGCTATGGCTGACTGCGATGCGTTTTGTGCACCCGCTGCACTCGCACACTCTCTCCGAGAAAGGAATTTTTCCGAGGCGCATGTCCTCGGAAAATTATTTTCATTCTTAGCGGGGCTTCGCCCGCGAAATTGAGTTGGTTGCGGGTTTACAGATTTCGGGGTTTGGTGTATGATACTGCTATATTTTTCTTTGGAGGATTAAATGGAAAAGGCTAAATACCTCGAGGCGGGGAAAATCGTCAACACGCACGGTGTGCGCGGGGAGGTTAAGATTGAGGCCTGGGCGGACACGCCGGAATTTCTGTGCGGCTTTGACACCGTGTACATCGACGGTCAGGCCGTGGACCTGCGCTCAGCGAGAGTGCACGGAAACTTTGTTATTGCCTCGCTGGACGGCGTGGAGAATATCAATGCGGCCATGGCACTCAAGGGAAAAATTGTCTGTATCGACCGCAGCGACGTGCGCCTGCCTGCCGGACAGGTATTTGTCGCTGACATAATTGGCGCGCGGGTCGTTTCCGACACTGGAGAGGAGCTCGGCGTGCTCGCAGACGTCTGGGAGCGTCCGGCGAACAATATCTTTGTCGTGCGCGGCAGGCGCGAAATACTCATACCCGACGTACCTGAGTTCATCCTGTCGCTCGACGCGGAAAGCGGCCTTGTGACGGTGCATTTGATAGAGGGAATGTAGCATGAAAATAGATATATTGACCCTTTTCCCCGACACCATGAACGCGGTGCTGCACGAGAGCATACTCGGCCGCGCAGCGAAAAAGGGAATCATAGAGATAAACTGCGTGCAGATACGTGACTACACCGAAAACCGCCAGCGGCAGGTGGACGACTATCCCTACGGCGGCGGATGGGGCTGCGTGATGATGGCTCAGCCGCTCAAATCCTGCCTGGACGATGTGATGAGCCGCGCGTCGGGGCGCAGCAGCCGCGT